>NZ_JBHTMU010000053.1:0-21407 GCF_042679605.1 Litorisediminicola beolgyonensis | reverse complement strand
GGTCCCTTGGCCGAGGCCGCGCCGGAGGCGCAGCTCTGGCTCGACGGCGGCCACAACCCCGCCGCGGGCGAGGCGCTGGCCGCGCATCTCGCCGCCACCCCGCGCGAGACGCACCTGATTTGCGGGATGATGAACACCAAGGACGTGACCGGCTATCTCCGCCCGCTCGCGTCGCAGGCCGGCCGGCTGATCGCCGTGTCGATCCCGGGCGAGACCAACACCCTGCCCGCCGACGACACCGCACGCATCGCCGCGAGCGTCGGGTTTCAGGCCGAGACCGCGCCCGATGTCGCCACCGCGCTTCAACGCCTGGTCAAGACCGCCCCGAGCGCCCGGATCCTTATCTGCGGCTCGCTCTATCTCGCCGGAACGGTGCTGCGCGAGAACGGCTGACGCGCTCTCCCGAATTGACCCCGAATCACCCCCCAGCTACACAGGAGAGGTGCGATTCGCGGCGCTAGAATCAGCACGAAATAAGTTTCCACAGAAAAATGCGACAACAATGGGTAGAACGTCACACTATATGTTGACGGATCGCGAATTGTTGCACTATCGTCAATTAAACGCGGTGCAAAGGCCCAAGGGGACAGGGGCTGGCAGCGCGGGGGGACACGACTTCCGGACTTGCGCTCATCGCAGCAGCAGGTCGCGATGCGAGCAGCAGCGCAGCGCGACCGATGAGTGAGTCTTCCTTCGGCTTGGGGCTATTTTTGCCCGTCACGCCGGTCCCCCGACCTCTACCCGCCGCGGGTCAACGCGGCACAGCCCGGGAGCGGCCGGGCGATCACAACCGCGGGCGAAACCCGGATCGAGCAGCTTGAGGGGTCCTTCGGGACCCCTTTTCTTATTCCCGATCAACGCCTTGCATCGCCGCGCGGAACCGCGCGCGCCGGATGGTCGTTCCCGAAGAGACCCTCAGGACATGACGATGAAGATCACCGAGCACCGCTTCGCCCCCTCGGGCGGCATCCCGAACCATCCCGAGCTTCCGGCCCTGGTGGTCGCGGATGCGTTCGAGTATGCCTCGTCGGGCGACATCCAGGCGCGCTTCCATGCCAATCGCTGGAGCGGCACCTGGGTCTGGACGGTCTTCGACTACCACCATTTCCACCCCGACGCGCATGAGGCGCTCGGCGTCGTCTCCGGCCACGCGACGCTGCATCTGGGCGGACCGGAGGGCGAGACGGTGCTGGTCCGGGCCGGGGATCTCCTGCTTCTCCCCGCCGGGACCGGCAAAAAGCGGCAGGTGTCGAGCGAGGATTTCCAGGTGGTGGGCGCCTATCCGCCGGGCCAGGCCGATGTGACGACCCTGCGCGGCGATGACGGCGGGGACGACATCCGCGACACCATCCGTGCGGTGCCGCTGCCCGAGACCGACCCCTTGGGCGAAGACGAAGCCCTTCTCGCCCGCTGGCGCTAGGCGCCCCAGCCCTCGGACTGCATCTCGCGCAACCGGCTCGCCGTGCGCTCGAACTCGAACGCGCCCGAGCCCTCGACATAAAGATATTCCGGCTCCGCCGCGGCCGAGACGATCAGCCGGGTCTTCGCCTCGTAAAGCGCATCGATCAGCGTCACGAAGCGCTTCGCCTCGTTGAAGTTCGACCGCCCGAGCTGCGGCACGTTCTCGAGGATCAGCACCCGCACCGTCTCGGCGAGTTTGAGGTAATCCGCGGGTCCGAGCGCCTTGCCGCAAAGCTCGTAGAAGCTGGCCCGCGCCACCCCGTTCGAGAACCGCGCAAGTTCGAGGCTGCGGCCCTGCACCGTCAGGGTCAGCGTCTCCTCTCGGCCGCCCGAGAGCCGGTCCCAGACCGCCTCGATCTCGCTCCGCGCCTCGGCATTGGCGGGCGAGAAATAGCTCTCGGCGCCCGCCAGCCGGTCCTGCCGGTAATCCCGCTCGGAGGCCAGCTCGTGCACCACCATCCGCTCCTTCAGGAGCGCGATGAAGGGCAGGAAGAGCTGGCGGTTCAGCCCGTCCTTGTAGAGATCGTCCGGCACCCGGTTCGAGGTCGTCACCACCACGCAGCCCGCGTCGAAGAGCTTCTCGAAGAGCCGCCCCACGATCATCGCATCGGCGATGTCGGTGATCTGCATCTCGTCGAAGGCCAGGACCCGCACGCTGTCGGAGATACCCTTGGCCACCGGCTTGATCGGGTCCTCGGTGCCCTTCTTGCGCTCGGCGTGAACGCCCTCCTGCACCTCCTGCATGAAGGCGTGGAAATGCACCCGCCGGGCGCGCGCCTCGCAGAGCTCGACGAAGAGGTCCATGAGCATCGACTTGCCGCGCCCGACCCCGCCCCAGAGATAGAGCCCCCTGGGTGGCGGCGGCGCCTTGCGGAAGAGCCCGCCCTTGCGCGGCTGCTCCAGCGCTTCGAGGATGCGGTCGAACTCGGGCAGCGCGTCCTCCTGCGCGGCGTCGGCCTCGATCTGTCCTTCGGCGACACGGGCCGCGTAGAGATCGCTCAGCCGCTCAGACATTGGGCTCGCCCTGCAGCCCCAGGAGCTTGCGGAAGCCGGTCCAGTAGCCCGGCAGTTTCGGCGGTGCCTGCAGGCCCGCGAGCGCCTCGTCCTGCCAGCGCGGCATGTCGCTTTTGACGAAGGCACGGGCCCAGTCGAGATAGGCCTCGGCATGTTCGGGCCGGAGCCTGCAGGCCGAGCCGACGAGCCCCACCAGCGTCTCGGGCGCGGAGTACCATTCATCCTGGATGCCGGTCACACGGGTCCGCATCAGCGGCCCGACCCAGCGCATGATCGGGCTTTCCGAGAAGAGAAGCAGCAGCCGCCCCATCTCGTCGCGCGAGTAATGGATCAGCGGCGGAAAGGTGTCGAAGAACACCGACCGGCCGTCGACGATGGCGAAGTTGCGGATCGAGGGGTGAAACCCGATCCGCGTGTCGAACCGGTCGGCGGCGTTCCAGAAGGTCGCGATCACCTCGCCCGCCGCCTGCATCATCGCGAGCGTCTCGTCGCGGCTGCCGGTCTGCATCAGGGGCCGCATGAGGCTCTCGACCGGCAGCGCCTCCTGCACGATGACCGGGACCCGGGTGCCGTCGATCTCGAGCAGGTGAAACACGGTCTCGGGCAGCGGCACACCGGCCTCGCGGAGTGCGGCGCCGTAATCGTCATGGCAGCGTGCCAGCCGGTCGAGCGCGTCGCCATCGGGCAGGCCGCGATAGACCTTGATCACCCGGTCCGAGAACGGCCCCTCGGGCGGCCGGAACGGCGCGCAGAAATACCCGAGCTTCGAGATCGGCTGTCCACGGGTATCGGCATCGGCGCGGATCAGCGCGGCCAGCGCGTCGAGATCGGTATGAGACATGGGCACTCCGGACAGATAGCCCGTTCCTACCCGAGCCCCAGCCGCTTCGCCACCTCTGCCGCGAGGCTGTCGACCTCGTCCCGCGCCGGGGTCTTCTTGCCCTCCGCCGCGCCGTAGCCCTGCCCCAGCGTCTCGGCATAGACCACGCGGTTGGCGAATTGCGTCTCCGCGAGCGCCGCGTCGAGCTTTTCGGCCGAGGCCGAGACCTCGCCCGCGAGCCGCGTGTTGGGCCGCGAGCGGTTCAGAACCACGATCGTGTCGCGCTCCTCGCGCTTGGCCAGATCCAGAACGCCCTCGGTCGCCCAGAGATCGACCTGGCTCATCGAGACCGGCACCACCACCAGGTCGGCGACGCGGAGCGCGGGCCGCAGGTCGCTGTCGGCCTTGGGCGGGGTGTCGATGATCACCACGTCGCAGCGCTCCGAGAGCTTGCGGGTCTCGTAGGTGATCCCCCAGGCCGAGGAGGTCGCGAAATCGAGATCGGCGCAGAGCGTCTCGTCGGTTTCGAGCCGCGTCATGAACCAGCGCCCGAGGCTGCCCTGCGGGTCGGTGTCCACCAGCGCCACCCGGCAGCCACGGCGCAAAAAGCCGACGGCGAGGTTGGCCGCGAGCGTTGTCTTGCCCGATCCGCCCTTCTGCTGTGCGACGGTGATGATGACGCCCATGACCGGCCCTCCTGACCACGACGATTCGCTGCAGTTTGCACGTGCGGCAAGCCCTTGACCACAGGGCAAACCAAGAACTTAACCGGACCTTAACCACGATAGCGCAAGCATCGGGCAGGAGGTCTGCCTGTCCATGGGTGTGATCCGCGCTGCTGTCCTATTCTGCCTTCTCCTGACCGTGCCCGCCCCGGCGCGCGCAGGCGCGTGGCCGCAGGAGAAAGGCCACTGGTTCGCCAGCGCCGCGGTGCAGCTCATCTGGCCGAAACGGCTCGAGCACCGGGTCTCGACCGCGCCGGTCTCGCGCTACGACATGGCCTATCTCGAATACGGGCTGACCGAACGCTGGACGCTGGGCGGCGATATCGGCCGTTCGGTCTCGGGGCGCGACAAGACGGTGATCTTCCTCCGCCACCCGATCTTCCCGCGCGAGCAAGGGCCCAAGCTCGCCGCCGAGCTGGGCTTCGGCAAGATCGACGGTCTCTGGGTCCTGCGCCCCGGGGTCAGCCTCGGGATGGGCTGGTCGCGCGGCTGGCTCGCCGCCGACGCGCTGGCCGAGGTGCCCCTGGGCGGCGCGGCGCTCGACACCAAGCTCGACGTGACCTTCGGGCTGAACCTCGCCGAAGACCGCAAGCTGCTGGTGCAGCTGCAAAGCGGCAAGCACCGCCGCGACGAGGCCTTCCTCAGGATCGCGCCCTCCTATGTCCGCCCGCTGACCGACCGGATCAGCGCCGAGTTCGGCGCCACCTACGGTATTGTGGGCGATCGCGGCATGGGGCTGAAGGCCGGGGTCTGGGCCAAGTTCTGAGACCGCGCTACTTTCGCGCCCATGACCGATCCCGTCCGCCCCGCCGATCCCGAGGCGCTTGCCATCGCCCGTCGCCTCGCGGCAAGCACCGCCGCGACGAGGCCTTCCTCAGGATCGCGCCCTCCTATGTCCGCCCGCTGACCGACCGGATCAGCGCCGAGTTCGGCGCCACCTACGGTATTGTGGGCGATCGCGGCATGGGGCTGAAGGCCGGGGTCTGGGCCAAGTTCTGAGACCGCGCTACTTTCGCGCCCATGACCGATCCCGTCCGCCCCGCCGATCCCGAGGCGCTTGCCATCGCCCGTCGCCTCATTGCCGAGGCGCGCTTTGCCGCGCTCGCCGTGACCGACCCCGCAACCGGATTGCCCGCGATCAGCCGGATCGGCGTGGTGCCGGGCCCCGGCGGCCTGCCGATGGCGCTGGTCTCGGATCTCTCCCAGCACACCGCCGCGCTCACATCCGCGCCCGAGTGCGCGCTGCTCATCGGCGAGCCCGGGCCGAGCGGCGATCCGCTCACCCATCCGCGCCTGTCGCTCAACGCGCGCGCGCAATTCCACCGGCACGGCGAGCCCGGCCATGCCGAGCTCGCCGCCCATTACGTCGCCCGCCAGCCCAAGGCGAAGCTCTATATCGGCTTCGGGGATTTCTCGATCCTGACCTTCCAGCCGCGCGACGCGTTCCTGAACGGCGGCTTCGGCAAGGCCTTCACCCTGACCGCCGCCGATCTCACCGGCTAGGCGCGCTCAGTCCATCCGCACCTGAATGTTCAGATCGCCCCGCACCTTCCGCGGATAGATTACGTGCACCTGGTTCTTCGCGCCGCCCTGGTTGGTGAGCGTATAGGGCATGTACCATTCCGAGACATTGGCCTCGTTCCGGAGCCGCCCGCGATGCACCAGCGTATCGACCTCTCGCGCGTGCCCGTCGAAGGGCAGACGGCTCTCGGTCCCGATCACCCAGGTCTCGGCATGGGTGTTCTGCGAATGGCTGACCGTCAGCGGGTTCGAGCTGCCATTGTCGATCGCGTGGTAGGTGTTGTTCGAGAAGTCGATCTTCTTCATCTTCGTCAGGTCCAGCGGCGCGAAACTGTCATCGACCCGCTCCACCCGCGCGATATTGCCCGAGACAGCCCGGAACGTGTTGCCCGAGACATTCAGGCCGTTGACGAAATGCCCGGTGCCGTAGGGCTTCACCACGAGGAAGCTGAACCAGCGCGCGACATGGCTGCAGAGGAAGATGTTGCCGGTCACCGACAGGCCGGCAAAGCCGAAGCCGTCTGTGAACTCCGCCTGCGCTTCGCGCTCGTTGGTCCATTCGATGAAGGCGTTGTCGATATAGTTGTCGGCGATGGTGGTGTTGCAGGCCTTGAGCGCCAGCACGATCCCGGCGGTGCGGATCCCGGCCGAGGCCGGGTCGCCCTGGTAGAAATGGTTGCCCGAGATCAGCCCCTGCGCACCCGAGAACACCAGGAAATGCCGGAACTGCGAGGCGCGGTTGTCCTGGATCTTGATGTCCTGCCCGTTCGCGGTGATCGCCACCGAGACGCGGTTTTGCGACAGCGTCCCGCCCTCGTGGCTGATGAACTGGCAGCCCTGCACGACCATGCCCTGGCACCCGCTGCCATGGCTTGCGATGGCGCGGTGGCCGGGGCGGTTGAAGACGCAGTCGCGCACCTGCATCCCGATGCCCACCGGTGCCAGGAGAATGCCCGAGGCCTGTTCGCCGCACTGGAACTCCAGGTCGTTCAACTGGAACACGTCGAGCCGGTTGAAGCCCGAGAAATCCAGGAGGAACTTGAACCGCGTGAAGGTGAAGACCTGGGTGCCCTCGGCATCGCCGATGGGCTGGCTGAGCTCGATCTCGGCATTGGGGATGTCGACCGAGCGGACATAGATCTCGCGCCCGACGCCCGCGCCCTCGACCAGCGCGCCGACGGGCACGTTGGCGACATTGACGACATTGGTCAGCTTGAAGTTCTTGCTGGCGCTGTAGGTCGCGCGGCTGGTGACGACCCTCGGGGACCAGTCGACATTCGTCTCGGCCCGGATCTGGCCGTTGCGGATCACCCGGCGCTGCGCATAGCTCGACCGGTTCGGCACCATCGCCTGCACATCCATCGGCGCGCGCAGCGTCACCCGTCGCCCGCCCATGTCGAGGCTCTCGTGATCGGCGTTGTTCAGAAGCGACTGGATCGCCTTGGCGAGCGCCTCCTCCTCGTCGCCGAAGGCGTCGATATAGGCGGGCAGGCCGAAATTCTTGCGCAAGGACAGGATCGCGCCGCGGGGCATGGTGACGGTGCCCTCGAACTCGACGCGGCTGTCCATCGTCACCGAGTTGGCCAGCCGGTAGGTGCCCTTCGACACCAGCACCGTACGCCCGTTCGCCGCCGCGTCGGCGGCCTCGAAGGCGGCGCTGTCATCGGCCGAGCCATTGCCCACCGCGCCGAAATCGCGCACGTCGACCACGTTGACGATGTCGCGGAGGAACACGCCCGTGACATCCTCGATCTCGATATCGTCGACCCGTACGACGCCGCCCGTGGGCCCGGTCAGGTCGATGCCGAAATGGCCGTAGATCGCCTCGGTGCCCCAGACCATGTCCACGCCGCCGCGATTGCCCGCGCCGATGATCGCCGAGATCTCGACGACCTCGCCGTAGCTCGTCAGTTGCACCGACGGGCCGGTCTCGGTCAGACCGCCGACATGCCCGCCGCCGGCCTTGCCCGCCCAGCCCGCGACCCGCACCGACGGCAGGCTGCCCGCGATGGCCTTCACCCGCGCGGTCACGCGGAGGTAGCAGCCGGGCAGCAGCGGCGTCTCGCCCTTGTAGCGCAGCTTCTGGGTGGCCTCGGTCTTGAGGATCTCCAGCGCGCCGCCGAAATCCTGGTCCGCGGGCACGAAGGCCGCGGTGGCGATGTTGTGATAGGTGTCCGATCCCGGCACGCCGTCGCCGCGCGACCATTGCCCGAGGCCCGCCGCAAACGGGGTGGGCATCAGCACCAGACCGTCGGTAATCGCCTTGTTCATCGCTATCCCTTTCCTTCAGCGGGGCGCGCGAGAGAAAGGCGCGCCACCGGTTCGGATCAGCAATAGCGGTCGGGAATTACGATCGGGCTAGGGCACCGCGCGGTGCCCGCGCTCAGCCCTCTCGACAGTCAGGCCGCGACGCCCTCGGGCTTGAGGAAGCGCACGCCGCGGATGCGCCAGGCACCGCCCAGATCGACCATGTTGTAGTCGAGCCCGTGCAGCGTGCCGTCTTGATCGCGCACGAAGACCTCCTGCCAGAGCAGGCCGTCGATCTCGCGCAGGCGGCCGAAACGCACCTCGCCGGGGTTCCAGACCATCGGGTAGCCCTGCTGGACCATGACGCCGAAACGGTCGGGCGTGCCGAACATGCCCTGGATGCCCGGGGCGGCAAAGGAGAACGCGGTGCTGAGATCGCTCTCGGCAAAGGCCGCCATCTGGTTCGAGATGACGCCCTCGATCCCCTTGTCGGGGGCCAGGACCTCCTGCGCGCGCAGGGGCAGCGCGAGGGCGAGCAGGGTGATGACAGCGAGCAGGGGCAGGCGCATGGGCAGGTCTCCTCCGGTCCGTCGGGACAAGCTAGCGCGCCCCGCGATCTGCGCAAATCTACGCAGCCCACGCCCGGAAAGTTTCAGCCGCCCGGACCGGCGGCTTTGACAGCCTGGCCCAAACGCCGCAACCTATGCGGGCAGAGAGAGCCCGAGAGGAGACCACCCCATGTCAAAACCGGTGCGCATCGCGCTGCTGTCCGTCGTCGGCGCCGCCATCGGGATCGCCGTCATGGCGCTTCTCGGCATGGAGCTCGGCACCAGCTGGTGGACCATCCTGCTCGCCGCAGCCGTGGGCGGCTACGTCGGAGGACTGATCCACGCGCGCCGGAAATAGGCCGCGGGCTCAGAGCTCGCCCGCGAGCCCCTTCTCGATCAGCGCCACGGTCTCGTCGACGCCGTAAAGCGCGATGAACCCACCGAAACGCGGCCCCTGGCTTGCGCCCAGAAGCACCTCGTAGAGCGCCTTGAACCAGTCGCGCAGCGGCTCGAAGCCGTGATCCTTGCCGACCGCGAAGACGAGGCTCTGCAGCGTCTCGTCATCGGTCTCGCCCTCATGCGCGCGCAGCCGGTCGGCCAGGTCGCGCATCGCGGCAGCCTCTTTCTCGTCGGGCGCGCGGAAGACTTTCCCGGGCTTCACGAAATCGTCGTAGTAGCGGATCGCGAAACCCGCCGCCTGGTCGAGATCGGGATTGTGCTCGGGCGAGGCGTCGGGCGCGTAGCGGCGGATGAAGCCCCAGAGCGTCTCCTTGTCCTCGGCACCCGAGACCGACACCAGGTTCAGAAGCATCGCGAAGGGCACCACCATCCGGCTTTCGGGCACGTTGCCGGAATGGATGTGCCAGACCGGGTTCGCGGCCTGCGCCTTGGCGTCCTGCGTCGGGTAGGCGCGGAGCTGCTGGTGATACTCGTCCACCGCCTTGGGGATCACGTCCCAGCTCAGCCGCTTGGCGGTCTTGGGCTTGAGGAACATGTAATAGGACAGGCTCTCGGTCGAGGCATAGGTCAGCCACTCGTCGATCGACAGGCCGTTGCCCTTGGACTTCGAGATCTTCTCACCATTGGCGTCGAGGAACAGCTCGTAGGTGAAATGCTCGGGCTTGGTGCCGCCGAGGATCTCGCAGATCCGGTCGTAGATCGGCGTGTTGGTCGAGTGGTCCTTGCCATACATCTCGAAATCGACGCCAAGCGCCGCCCAGCGCGCGCCGAAATCCGGTTTCCACTGGAATTTCACGTTTCCGCCGGTCACCGGCAGCGTGAACTCGCGCCCGTCGGTATCGTCGAAGGTGATCGTCGCCTCCTTGGCGTCGACATGCTTGATCGGCACGTAGAGGACGCGGCCGGTCTCGGGGTGGATCGGCAGGAAGATCGAATAGGTCTGCTGGCGCTCCTCGCGGAGGCTCTTCAGCATCACCGCCATGATGTCGTCGTAACGCTCGCAGGCGCGGCGCAGGACGTCATCGAACTGCCCCGAGCGGTAGAACTCGGTGGCCGAGATGAACTCGTATTCGAACCCGAAGGTGTCGAGGAACCGGCGCAGCATGGCGTTGTTGTGGTGGCCGAAGCTCTCATGCGTCTCGAACGGATCGGGCACGCTGGTCAGGGGCTTCTGCAGATGTTCCTGCAGGAGATCGGGGTTCGGCACGTTCTCGGGCACCTTGCGCATGCCGTCGAGATCGTCCGAGAAACAGATCAGCCGGGTCGGAATGTCCGAGATCGCCTCGAAGGCGCGCCGGATCATCGTCGTCCGCGCGACCTCGCCGAAGGTGCCGATATGCGGCAGGCCGGACGGCCCGTAGCCCGTCTCGAAGAGCACCTCGTCCTTGCCCGCGGCGTCCGCCCGTTTGAGAAGCTTGCGCGCTTCCTCGAACGGCCAGGCCTTGGACTGCATCGCGGCATCGCGAAACTCGGACATCTGTCTCTCCTTGGTGAAACGGTCGGGCAGAACGCCCGACACGAACGACCGCTCCCTATTGCGGGGCCGTCCGAGGGTCAATATTTGTCGGGGAAGAGGCCCCAAGCGAGAGACTGCCGAGATGAACGAAACCACCCATGCCATGAGCCCGCAGGACTGTCTGGTGGCCGTCATGGTCGCCATCTCCGCCTCGGACGAGACCATCCGCACCTCGGAGCTTCTGAAGATCCAGACGGCGGTCTCCACCCTGCCCGTCTTCGAGGCCTATGACGGCGACCGCATCCGCACCGTGTCGCAGCTCGTCTTCGAGCTCTTCGACCAGGAAGACGGGCTCGATGCGCTCTTCGGCCTCGTCCGCGAGAACCTGCCCGAGCGCCTGAACGAGACCGCCTATGCGCTCGCCTGCGACGTCGCCGCCGCCGATGGCGCGCTTGCCGAGACCGAGCTGCGGCTTCTCGAAGAGATGCGCTACGAGCTGAATATCGACCGGCTGCACGCCGCCGCCATCGAACGCGGCGCCCGCGCCCGTCACCTCAGGGCCTGAGACCGCGCCACTGGCGCAAATCCGGGCTCCCCACGGACGCTCTTGTCGCGGCCCGCGCGCGGGGGTCATAACAGCGGCATGTCACACGCCTCGCCGTCGCCCGCGCCGCTCATCACGCCCGTCCTGATCGCCGGATCGGCCATCATTCTCGTGGCCTTCGCCATCCGCGCGAGCTTCGGCGTCTTCCAGATCCCCATCGCCGAAGAGTTCGGCTGGCTCCGGACCGAGTTCTCGCTCGCCATCGCGATCCAGAACCTCGCCTGGGGCATCGGCCAGCCGATCTTCGGCGCCATCGCCGAGCGCATCGGCGACCGCATCGCCATCGTCCTGGGCGCGGTGCTCTACGCGGTGGGCCTGATCCTGTCGAGCTTCGCGACCACGCCGGTCGCGCATCAGCTCTACGAGGTGCTCGTGGGCTTCGGCATCGCCGGGACCGGCTTCGGCGTCATCCTCGCGGTGATCGGCCGCGCCAGCTCGGACGAGCACCGCTCGATGGCGCTGGCCATCGCCACCGCCGCCGGGTCGGCCGGTCAGGTCTTCGGCGCGCCGGTGGCCGAGGCGCTCCTGGCGATCATGCCCTGGCAGCAGGTCTTCGTGATCTTCGCCGCCGCGATCCTCGCCACGCTCTTCGCCCTGCCCTTCCTGCGCGCCCCCACGACACAGAGCACCGGGACCGAGGAAACGCTCGGTCAGATCCTCGGCCGCGCGTTCCGCGATCCGACCTTCGGTCTGATCTTCCTGGGGTTCTTCTCCTGCGGCTACCAGCTGGGCTTCATCACCGCGCATTTCCCCGCGCTCGTCACCGAGATGTGCGCGCCGATCCTCGCGGGCGGCGTGCTTGCGGGGCTGGGCATCTCGACCACCTCGGCGCTCGGCGCGGTGGCGATCTCGCTCATCGGCGCGGCGAATATCGCGGGCACGCTTCTGGCGGGCTGGGCGGGCCATCGCTGGCCCCGGAAATACCTGCTCGCGGGCATCTACACCGCGCGCACCATCGCCGGAGCGCTTTTCATCGCGCTGCCGATCACGCCCCTGTCGGTGATCCTCTTCAGCCTCGCGATGGGCTCGCTCTGGCTGGCCACGGTGCCGCTCACCGCCGGGCTCGTCGGCCATATCTACGGGCTGCGCTACATGGGCACGCTCTACGGCATCGTCTTCTTCTCGCACCAGCTCGGCAGCTTCGTCGGCGTCTGGCTCGGCGGGCGGCTCTACGATCTGCAGGGCGATTACACGCTGGTCTGGTGGATCGGCCTCGGCGTCGGCGCGCTCTCGGCGATCCTGCATCTGCCGATCCGCGAGGCCCCGCAAAGCGCGGGCGCGCGCCTCACCCCCGCCTGAGGCTTTCGGTCAGGGCCGAGATATGGCCCGCCAGCGCCTCGGTATGGGTCGCGGGCAGAAGATGCGTGGCCTCGGGGATCACCTCCTGATGCGCGTTCCGGTTCCACTGCGCCAGAAGCCCGAGCCCCGCGAGGGGCACCGTCTCGTCCGCATCGCCCCAGACCGCGAGTACCGGAACGCCCGCCTGCGCGATCTGCCGATGCGCCTGCTCGAGCGGACGGCGCAGGCTGTGGCGCAGGCTCGACAGCACCGCCCGCAGGTAGCCGCGCTTCATCAGCTCGCCCGCCTGCCGGTCGCCCAGATCCTCGACCGACACCTCGAGCGCCTGCTGCCTTGCCAGGGACGCGCGGAACTGGCGCGGGAAGGCCATGTGAAAGAGCCAGTCGCCAAGAACCGGCACGTCCCGCGCGATCCGTGTCGCGCGGCTGACCTCAATCCCCATATCCGCGGGCGCCACCAGCATGAGCTGCCGCACCCGCCCCGGATAGGCCGCCGTGAAGCGCGAGGCGATCACGCCCCCCATCGAATAGCCGATCAGCGTCAGATCCTCGTCGAGCCCCAGCGCCGCCAGAAGCTCCGAGAGCTGCCGCGTGAACATCTCGGGCGTCTGAGCGCCCTCGGGTCGGCTGGAATAGCCGCGCCCGTAAAGATCGTAGAGCAGGACCCGGAACCCCATCCGCTCCAGATGCGGCACCAGCCCCTCCCAGACGAAGGACGGCGTCGTGAGCCCATGGACGCAGATCGCCACCGGCCCGCGCGGACGCCCGAGCCAGCGGTAATGCACGCGCCCGAGGCTCAGATCGGCGAACTCGCCCGGCGCGCTGGCGCGCACCACGTCGTCGACCGGGGTCCTGCGCGCCTCGCGGATCACCGGCCAGAGCGCGAGCCCGGCGAGAACCGCAAGCGCCCAGATCACGGCGCCGCCTGCCAATGCGGGGGCAGAAGCCCCTCGGCCACGAGACGCGCGCCCCAGTCTTCGGGTCCGGTAAAGAGATGCGTCTGCCAGCCACGCGCCGAGGCCGCGTCGATATTCTCCTGCCGGTCGTCGACGAAGAGCAGGGCCTCCGGCGCATGCCCGCAGGTCGCCTCGAGCGCGGCGTAGATCTCGGCATCGGGCTTGGCCATGCCGAGCGCGCCCGAGAGATAGCGTTTGTCGAAGCTGTCGAGAAACGGCCAAGCTCTGCGCCCGATCTCGAAGGGCGCGAGCCCGAAGTTCGACAGCGCCAGCACCGGCACGCCGGCGCGCCGCAACGCCTCGAGCGTCGTCACCGAGCCCGGGATCGCGGGCCCCGCGATCCGCCCCCAATCGTCGTGCCAGAGCTGGATTTCCTCGGCCCAGTGCGGATAGCGCGCGGCGCAGGCCGCGACCTCGCCCGCGAAATCGCCGCCCCGGTCGACCGCGTCGTTCATGGCGTGCAGATCGACCTCGGCGAACATCGCGCGCCGCCGTTCCTCGCCGATCGCCCTGTCGTAATAGCGCTCGGGCTGCCATTCGATCAGCACGTTGCCGATATCGAAGACGACCGCGCCCACGCTCATGCCAGCCGCGCCGCCGCCCGCATCTCGCGCTCGAGCGCATCGAGGAACCGCGACCGGTCCGCCTTGGAGAACGGTTTGCCGCCGCCCTGCCGGAACGGGTCCGCCGCGCGCAGGTCCGACATCAGGTCGCGCATGGCAAGCTGCTGGCCGATGGAGGCCTCCGAGAACGCCTCGCCGTCATGGCGCAGCACCCGCGCCCCCGCCTTCACGCATTTCGCGGCCAGGGGCACGTCGCCGGTCACGACCACGTCGCCCCGGCCCGCGCGCTCGGCGATCCACATATCGGCGACGTCCGGCCCGTCGGGCACCACCACCGTCTCGACCAGCGGGTTGCGCGACGGGCGCAAGCCCCCGTTCGAGACGAGCTTCATCTCCACCTTGTGCCGCGTCGCGACGCGCTCGGCCTCCTCCTTCACGGGGCAGGCGTCGGCGTCGACATAGAGCGTCACGAATAGAGCGCCTCGGCATGGAAGGTCACGTGATCCTCCATGAAGGTCGAGATGAAGAAATAGCTGTGATCGTAGCCCTTCTGCATCCGGAAGATGCCGTCCTGCCGCTTGGCCGCCATCGCCTCGGCCAAGGCCTCGGGCTTCAGGAGATCGAGGAAATTGTCGCTGTCGCCTTGGTCGATCAGCACCGGCCCCGAGAAGCCGCGCTCGGCCATCAGGAGCGCGCTGTCATGCGCCTTCCACGCCTCGGTGTCGGCCTCGCCCAGATAGGCCTTGAACTGCTTTTTGCCCCAGTCGCTCTCGGTCGGGTTGGCGATGGGCGCGAAGGCCGAGACCGACCGGAACCGGTCGGGATGGTGCATCGCGATGGTCAGCGCGCCATGCCCGCCCATCGAATGCCCGGTGATCGACTGCCGGCCCATGTCGACGGCGAAGGTGTCGCCGAGAACCCGCGGCAGCTCGTCGGTGATGTAGTCCCACATCTTGAAATGCTTGGCCCAGGGGTCCTGCGTCGCGTTGACGTAGAAGCCCGCGCCCTTGCCCAGATCATAGGCCTCGTCATCGGCCACGTCCTCGCCGCGCGGCGAGGTGTCGGGAAAGACGATGGCAATCCCGTGCTCGGCGCACCAGGACTGCGCGCCCGCCTTGGTCATCGCGTTCTCATGGGTGCAGGTCAGCCCCGAGAGGTACCACAGAAGCGGCACCGGGCCGTCCTCGGCCTCTTCGGGCAGGAACAGTCCAAAGGTCATGTCGCAGCCGCAGGCGTCCGAGGCATGGGTATAGACCCCCTGGGTGCCGCCGAACGAACGGTTCTCGGAAACGGTCTTCATGGCACTTCTCCGGTAATTTTCTTGCTCGAATGGCTATCGCAGCCCATGCCGTCCGGCAACCCCGGCCAAAGGTCGCGTCAGCCGGAGACCAGCGCGATCACCGCCGACACGGTCAGGATCGACGCCGCGGTCGACACCAGGATCGCCGCCGAGACCCGCTGCGGCGCGATGCCGTAATGCTGGGCGAGGATAAAGACGTTCCCCGCCACCGGCAGCGCCGCGGCCGAGACCGCGACCGAGGCGGCGAAGGGCTCCGCCGGGAAGAGCCAGAACACCCCGACCGCGACCAGCGCCGGGTGCAGCGCCAGCTTGCAGCACGACAGCCACACCGCGATGCTGAGCCGCTCGGCGCTTTTCGACGCGAGCGAGGCGCCGATGGCGAAGAGCGCGCCGGGCGTCGCGGCATTGCCGAGAATGGTCAGGAACTCGTTGGCCACGCCCGGGATCGGCACCGCCGCCGCCGAGACCGCGAGCCCCAGAACGATCGACACGATCATCGGGTTCTTCAACAGCCCCACCCCGACCGTGCGCAGGACCCCGAGCGACATCCGCCCGTCGCGCGAGCCGGTCACCAGGATCACCAGGAGCGAGGAGAAGACGATCAGGTCCACCGCGAGCACGAGGATGATCGGCCCGACCGCCGCCTGGCCTAGAAGCAGCGCCAGCATCGGCACACCCAGGAACCCGGTATTGCCGATCGACGCGCATTGCGCCTCGATCGCGGCCACCTCGACCGATTGCCGCCGCCAGAACCCCACCGCCATGGCGATCCCGTAGACCGCCGCGGTGCCCCAGAGATAGCCGCCCGCAAGCCTCGGGTCGAAGATCTCGGCGAAGGAGAGGTTGGCCGAGAACCGAAACAGCATCGCCGAGAGCGCGAAGTAGAAGACGAACTTCGTCAGGTAGGCGGTCGCCTCCTCGGTGAAGAACCGGGTGCGTCCGGCGCCGTAGCCGAGCCCGATCAGGCCGAAGAACGGCAGCGTCTTGAGGAAGATGTCCCACATGTCCCTGCTCTTAGCGCCCCGGGCCGCACCGTCAATCCGGTCCCGTCACTCCGGCCCCGGGGCAGGATGGAGAGAACAGATCGCCTCGAACGGCTTCTTGCGCTTTGCGGCCGCGGGCACGGTGGCGTCAGCGGCGGGGTAGCCCACCGGGCAGATCATCACCGGCTTCTCGCGCTCAGGCCGGCCCAAAAGGTCGTTCAGGAACCGCATCGGGTTCGGCGTGTGCGGCAGCGTCACCAGCCCCGCCTGGTGGATCGCCGCGATCAGGAAGCCGCAGGCGATGCCCACGCTCTCGGGCACGTAGTAATTCTTCCAGCGCTCCCCGCCCGGCCCCTCGCCCCAGCGCTCGGCGAAAACCACGATCAGCCAGGGGGCCGTGGTCAGATGCGGCTTCTCCACGCCTGTGCCCAGGGGTTCCAGCGCCGCCAGCCACGGATCGCCCGCGCCGCCGCCGTAGAACGCCCGCTCCTCTTCCTCGACCCCCTCGCGGATCGCCCGCTTGAGACCCGGATCGCCGATGCAGGCGAAATGCCAGGGCTGCCGGTTCGCGCCCGAGGGCGCGCCCGCCGCCGTCGCCACCGCCGCGCGGATCACCGCCTCGGGCACCGGATCGGGGGCGAAGGCGCGCACCGAATGCCGCCGCGCCATCGACAGGCGGAACGCCTCGGCCTGCGCCACCGCCACCTCGGGCGGCACCTGCACCCGGTCCGGAAGCGGCAGCGCCACATATCCCTCACTCGCCATCCCGCCCTCCCTTCGGGTCAAAAGCACCCCGCCCCTGGCTTCTTCTTTTTCCAAATACGCAACAAGACGCCCGCCGCCCCGCGCCACCGCCCGGGCAGAAGCGCCCCTACCCCGCGCCGATCAGCGCGCCTGCGGCAAAGACCAGCGCGCCGCCCAGCACCACCTGGAAGGCCGCGCGCAGGAACGGCGTCTCCATGAAGCGGTTCTGGATCCAGGCGATGGCCCAGAGCTCGAGGAACACCACCACCATCGCGGTGATCGTCGCAGTCCAGAAATGCGGGATGAGATAGGGCAGCGCGTGCCCGAGCCCGCCCACCGTGGTCATCACCCCCGAGGCGATGCCGCGCTTGACGGGCGAGCCGCGTCCCGAGAGCTGCCCGTCATCGGACGCGGCCTCGGTGAAGCCCATCGAGATGCCCGCGCCGACGCTCGCCGCGAGACCGACGAGGAACGTGGTCCAGGTGTCCTGCGTCGCGAAGGCGGTGGCGAAGATCGGCGCCAGCGTCGAGACCGAGCCGTCCATCAGCCCCGCAAGCCCCGGCTGCACCCAGGTCAGCACAAACTGCCGCCGCTCGGTATCGGCCTCCGAGGCGCGCTCGGCGGTTCCCAGATGTTCCTCTTCGAGGTGATCGGCGGTGTCGCGATGGCCCGACTCGGCCGCGGCGAGATCGCCCAGGAGCTTGCGGGTCGCGGCATCGGTGCTGCGCTTGGCCGCCTCGAGATAGAAGCGCTCGGCATCGCGCTCCATCAGCGCCGCCTCCTCGCGGATTCGCTCGAGCCCGAGGTTCTCGACCAGCCAGACCGGGCGCCGCCCGTAGAACCCGGCCACATGCTCGCGCCGGATCAGCGGAATCACCTCGCCGAAGCGCTGCCGGTGCAGGTCGATCAAGCCCTTGCGATGGGTGTCCTCCTCGGCCGCCATGCCGTCGAACACCTTGGCGGTATCGGGAAAATCCGCGCGCAGCCGCTCGGCATACATCCGGTAGATGCGGGCATCGTCCTCTTCGGACGAGATTGCCAAGCCGAGAATCTCCTGCTCGGACAAATCTCGGAATTGCTTTCGTTGTGTGACGAACTTCACAGCCGCCTCCTTTTGCTGCCGCTAAGGTAAGGACAGTTGCCGGAGCTGCAACACTCGAACACAACCACAATTTTGAACCGATCAGTTCATTTTGACTTGCGAAAGCAAACTGAACCGTTTAGTTTGGAATCAATAACACTGACAGGAGAAGCCCATGTCCCGCCTCATCGCTCTCACCGCTCTGATCCTCTCTCTCTCCGCTCCCGCCTTCGCCCAGATGGCCAATCCGGTGCCGGCCGATCTGTGGTTCCCCGAAACCCCCGAGCCAGTCGTCACCCGCGATCTGATCCAGACCGGCCAGTAAGCCCCGAACTTGCGCCCCATTGCCGGAACTGAACTGGCCGGTCTATAGTTTGTCTCCCGGATTAGGAGGCGACATGCCAGAAGACGGCCAGCAGGTCCGCAGGGGGCGCAAGTTCGACCAGGTCATCGAAGGCGCGCGCGAGATCTTCCTCCGCGACGGCTTCGAAGGCGCCAGCGTCGACGATATCGCCCGGGCCGCCGGGGTCTCCAAGGCGACGCTCTACAACTACTTCCCCGACAAGCGCCTTCTCTTCATGGAGGTCGGCCGCAGCTCCTGCGAAGAGCAGGCCAATGCCGCCATCGCCAGCATCGACCGCGCGCTGCCGCCGCGCGAGGTCCTGACCCGCGCCGGTCAGGCCTTCCTGTCGATCATCTTCTCCCAGCTCAATCTCCAGACCTTCCGCGTCTGCGTCGGCGAGGCCGAGCGCTTCCCCGAGCTGGCCGAGCAGTTCTACTGCATGGGCCCGATGGTGATGCGCTGCGCGATGTCGCAATATTTCCGCGAGGCCATCGACCGCGGCGAGCTTGCCATCGACGACCTGACCCTAGCCGCCGACCAGTTCGGCGAGCTCTGCAAGGCGCATTACTGGCCCGAGATGCTGTTCGGCCTGCGCAAGGAGGTCAGCGAAGAAGAGCGCAGCCGCGTCGTCGACGAGGCCGTGCGCACCTTCCTGGCCCGCTACGGCACCGAAAACGACGCCTGACCCTCAGTCGATCCGCCGCACCAGAAGCTGGTTCCCGGTCGACCGCTTGGTCTCGAACACCTTCAGATCCGACACGAGGTCCGACAGCTTGCGCTTCCCGTAGCTGCGGGTGTCGAAATCCGGGTTGGCCGAGGTCAGGAACTGCCCGAGCTGGCCGAGCGTGTACCACTCGTCCTCCTGCTCGATGGAATCCATCGCCTTGAAGATCAGGTTCCGCGCCTCTTCCAGATTGCCGCTCGGCGCCGTGGGGCTCTTGCCGCGCCCGGTCCCCGTCCCGGTCGGCGCGCCGTCGATGTTTTCAAGGAAGATGAAGCGCTTGCAGGCCTTGCGGAACGCGTCCGGCGTCTTCTGCATGCCCATCCCGTAGACATCGAGCCCCTGCTCGCGCAGCCGCGAGGCCAGCCGGGTGAAGTCGCTGTCCGAGGAGACCAGCACGAACCCGTCGAACCGGCCCGAATGCATCAGGTCCATCGCGTCGATCACCAGCGCGATGTCGCTGGCGTTCTTGCCCACGGTGTTGGCCGGCTGGTGGGTCGGCACCAGGCCGAACTCCGCCGTGACCTTCGACCATCCGGCCATCTGCTGGGACGAGAAGTCGCCGTAGCAGCGCCGGACGCTCGCCTCGCCGAGGCTGGCGATCTCGTTGAAGAGCGCCTTGGCGTATTTCGGCGAGGTGTTGTCGGCGTCGATCAGGACGGCCAGCAGCTTGGTTTCATCGGGCAAGTCGGATCTCCTCGGGATCGAGATCGGCACAGGTCGCACGGCCCTCGAGCAGCGCCCCCACCGCCTCGGTGAATGGCTCGCCCCGGCCCTGAAGCACCAGGATGCCGCTGTCAATCGGAGCATGGATCACGGGCGCCAGCACCTCGCGTCCGCAAAGCTCCAGCGCCGCGACCTCGCCGACATGCGCCGCGGTCTGCCGCGCCAGCCAGTCCCGCCCCTCCTCGTCGAGCATGATGATGACATCGCCAAGCCCGGTGAGGCTCCACTCCGCGACCTGATCGGTCCCGAAGCCGAAATCCGCACCGCCCATCGTCAGCCGCCAGAGCGGCAGGCTCAGCGCCAGAGCCGCGCTCGCAAGGCAAAGACAGGGCAGGAGAAACCGGAGCATGTCGCCAGACTAGACCAGCGATTTCCACATGACGAGCGCATCGACCGGACCCGCCTCGGGATGCCGGAACGCGCCGGGCAGACGGCCCACCACCGCGAAGCCCGCGCGCTCCCAGGTGGCGATGGCGCGGGCGTTGGTGGCGACGACGAAATTGTACTGCATCGCGGTGAAGCCCCGCGCCCGCGCCGTCTCGAGCGAATGGGTCAGAAGCTCCCGCGCCACCCCGCGCCCCGCGGCCTCGGGCGCGGTGCAGTAGCCCGCGTTGCAGATGTGATCCGCGTGCCCGCCCGGCGGGTTGTTCGGCCTCAGATAGGAGGTGCCGACCACGCGGCCGTCGATCTCGGCCACGAAATTTTCCGCATGTGCGGGCCGCCAATAGGCAAAGGCCCCCTCGCGTCCGCCCTGGGGCGGCGCGGTGAAGACCGCACCGCTCTCGATCGCGGGGCGCAGCACCCGCCAGATCGCGTCGTCATCGGCGGGGGTCGCGGGCCGGATGATCATGTCTCGCCCTCGGTTTCGATATGGATGACCTTGCCGCAATGCTTGCAATGCACCGCGTCGGGGTCGTGCAGGCTCAGCCCGCAGCGCTTGCAGGTCTCGCGCACCTTGCGCGGCCGGAAGAGCACCTGCGCCAGCCGCAAAAACAGCGTGACGCCGAAGAACATCACCACGACCGAGATCAGCCGCCCGACCGTGCCCTCAAGCGTGATGTCCCCGAACCCGGTCGTCGTCAGCGCCGTCACGGTGAAATAGAGCGCGTCGGCGTAATTGTTGATCTGGTCGTTGATCCGGAACTGCGTCGCGTAGACCAGCCCCGTCATCACGAAGATGAAGACCGCGAGGTTGAGCGTCGCGAGGATCTCGTCATGCCGCGCCCGGAGTGCCGGGATGTCCCGCCCGATCCGCTCCAGAAGCTGGTAGCTGCGCAGGAGCCGCAGCGTGCGCAGCACCCGCACGAAGCCCAGGCCCTGCCCGGTCAGCGGCGCAAGGAAGGCCACGATCGAGGCCGCGTCGATCAGCGTGCCGAGGCTGAAGATAAAGCGCCAGCGCCGCTCCGCGATCCAGAGCCGCGCCAGGAACTCCGCGAGGATGCCGAGGCCGAAGATCACGTCGGCCACGATGATCGCCGGGGTCGTGGCGACGAAGGAGGTGGCGATGACGAAGGCGATGGTCACGAGGTCGAAGCCCAGAAGCGCGTAGCGGAACCGGTGCGCGGCCTCGCTGTCGCCCTCGTAAAGCTCCTTGATCCGCTCGCGCACGCCCGTCTCTCCGATCCGTTCCCCTGTCATAGACGCAAAACCGGCCGGGGCCACCCCCGGCCGGTTCGCTGGATGTCGGAAGGCAGCGCCCGTGGGCGCCGCCTCTGCCTCAGAACTCGACGACGGCGCGGATGGACTTACCTTCGTGCATCAGGTCGAAGCCGTGGTTGATCTCGTCGAGGCTCAGGGTGTGGGTGATCATCGGGTCGATCTCGATCTTGCCCTGCAT
>NZ_JBHTMU010000052.1:0-23964 GCF_042679605.1 Litorisediminicola beolgyonensis | reverse complement strand
GCCCGCGCCCGCGCCGAGGCGGCGCTCGCGCGCGTTGGCCTCGCTGAGGCGGCGCAGCGACGTGTGGCGACCCTCAGCCACGGCGAGCGGCGACTTCTGGAAGTCGCCTGCGCCCTCAGCCTCGCGCCCCGCGCTTTCGTGATGGACGAACCGATGGCCGGGCTCGGCACCGAAGGCACGGGACGGCTCACCGCGCTTCTGGCCGAGCTCAAACGCCAAGCGCCGATCCTTCTCGTGGAGCATGACATGGACGCGGTCTTCGCGCTCGCGGACCGGATCAGCGTGCTGGTTTACGGGCGGGTGATCGCCACCGGCACGGTCTCGGAGATCCGCGCCAACGCGCAGGTCCGCGATGCCTATCTCGGAGAGAACACGTGAGCGGTCTGGTCCTCGACGATCTCCGCGCCTTCTACGGGCCGAGCCAGGCGCTGTTCGGCGTCTCGCTCTCCGTCGCGCCCGGCGAGACCGTGGCGCTCATGGGCCGCAACGGCATGGGCAAGACCACGACCGTGCGCGCGATCTGCGGCATGGTCCGCGCCACGGGCAGGCGGCACTACGCGGGGCAGGATCTGGCGCGCCTGCCGTCCCACAGGATCGCGCAGCTGGGCATCGGCCTCGTGCCCGAGGGCCGCCGCTGCTTCCGCGACCTGACCGTCGCCGAGAACCTCGTCGCGGCGGCGCGCCGGGGGGTATGGGACCTCGACCGCGTCACCGCGCTGTTCCCCCGCCTGGGGGAACGAGCGGGCCAGCGGGCCGCCACGCTCTCGGGCGGCGAGCAGCAGATGCTGGCGATCGGCCGCGCGCTGATGACCAATCCGAGCCTCCTCCTTCTCGACGAGGCGACCGAGGGGCTGGCCCCGCTGGTCCGCGCCGAGATCTGGGGGGCGATCCGGGGTCTCAAGGCGCAGTCGGACCTGTCGATCCTGGTGATCGACAAATCGCTGCGCGAGCTGGCCGGGGTCGCCGACCGCGCGGTGATCCTCGAACGGGGGCAGGTGGTCGCGGACACGCCCTTCGCAGGGCTCACGCGCGAGGAGACCGACCGCTACCTGGGCGTTTGAGCTTCGGCCAGAAGCGACGCGCCCGCGTCCGAGGGCGCCTCCGCCGCCGTGCGCGGCGGCGGGCTGCGGTAGGGGCCCGTCGCCTCGAAGGCCGTGGCATAGGCCAGAAGATCGGTATCGGACCAGCCGCGCCCCGCGAAGGTCAGCCCGGCGGGCATGCCGATATCCTCGGCAAGCCCCATCGGCACGGTGACCGTCGGCACGCCCATATGCCGGATCGCGAGGTTGCCATTGGCGATCCACGTCCCGTTCCGCCAGGCGAGATCCGCCGAAGTCCGGCTCACATCCGCATCTGCCGGCCCGATATCGGCCACGGCCGGAAAGATCACGGCGTCGAGCCCGAGCCCGTCCATCCACTCTTCGAGATCGACGCGCCGCGTCGCCTCGAGCCCTTTGAGCCCGTCCGCCAGACCGGGAATATCCTCGAAGCGCTCGCGCGGATAGGCGCGGGCAAAGGCCGGGTAGTCGGCGATATCGTCCTCGAACCCGTGATAGCGGTCGGGCAGGGCGCCCTCGGGCCGCGGGAAGATCTGAGCGCCGTCGACATCGGCGAGCCGGTTCAGGCGCGGGTCGCCATTGCGGCGCAGGAAATCGTCCCAGGACCAGACCGAGAGGTCCCAGATCTCGCGGGTCAGGTAGGCAGGCGTCACGAACCCGCGCGTGCGGATCGTGGGCGCGCCGGGCCGGTCGCCCTCGTAATTGGTGACGAGCGGGAAATCGGTGAGCACCACCTCGGCGCCCGCGGCCTCGAGCGCCGCGCGGGCGCGGTCGAGCAGCGCGATGAAGGACGCCCGCGTCTCGATCCGCTGCCCCGTCGGCCCGCCGATCCCGCCTTGGGGATTGGTCCCGGCCTCGGGATCGGCATTGGCATACATGCGCGGCAGCCCGAAGCGGCGGCCCTTAAGAGACGCGGATCGCGCGAGCGCCGCGTAGGAGGCGGGGCGGACCTCGGACGGTGTCGGCAGCGCGACCCAGGGCTGCGCGCGCCAGAAATCGCCGCCGGTCTCGGGGTCGTCCGCGACGATCACGTCGAGAAGCGCCAGCATGTCCGCCATCGAGCGCGTGTGCGGCACCACCACGTCCATGGTCGGCACGAGCGGCCAGTTGCCCCGGACCGAGATCACGCCCCGGCTCGGGGTGTAGGCGCAGAGCGCGTTGTTGGCGGCAGGGGCGCGCCCGCTCGACCACGTCTCCTCGCCAAGCCCGAAGGCCGCGAAGCTCGCCGCCGTGGCGCTGCCCGATCCGTTCGAGGAGCCCGAAGCGAAGGCCGCGGTCAGGTACTCGGCATTGTAGGGGCTCTCGGCGCGGCCATAGACGCCGCGCTGCATGCCGCCATTGGCCATGGGCGGCATGTTGGTCAGCCCGATCAGGATCGCCCCCGCCGCCCGGAGCCGCTCGATGACGAAGGCATCGTCCTGCGCCACGAGATCGGCAAAGGCCGGAGAGCCGCTGGCGACGGTCAGCCCGCGCGCCTTGTAGCTGTCCTTGGCGGTGTAGGGGATGCCGTCGAAGGGCGAGAGCGTCGCACCCGCTTTACGCCGCGCATCCGAGGCCCGCGCCTCGTCCAGAGCGTGCGCGTTCAGGACAGGCACGGCGTTGAGGCACGGCCCCGCCCGGTCGAACCAGGCGACCCGGTCGAGATAGGCGCCGACCAGCGCTTCGGCCGTGGTCTCGCCCGAGGCCAGCGCGGCCTGCAGATCGGCGATCGAGGCTTCGATCACGGTCATGGCGCGGAGGCGCGCGGCTGCTGCTGGGTGATGCAATGGATGCCGCCGCCGCGGGCGAAGAGCTCGCGCGCATCGAGGGTCACGATCTCCCGGCCGGGATAGGCGTGGCCGAGGATCTCCGCCGCGCGCGCATCTTCCTTGGGCTCTCCGAACCCGCAGGCGATGACCGCGCCGTTGATCGCCAGGTGATTGACATAGGAATAGTCGACCCAGCCCTCGGCATCGCGCAGAAGCTCCGGCGCCGGAAGCTCGATGATCTCGAAGGGCGCGCCCGAGGCATCCCGCGCCGCCTCCAGTTCCGCGCGCAGCGCCTGCATCACCGCGTGATCCGGGTGCTCGGGGTTGTCCTGCACATGCAGCAGGATCTGTCCCGGCGCGGGGCAGGTCGCGACCATGTCCACATGGCCGGAGGTGCCGAAGGCCTCGTAGTCGCGGGTCAGCCCGCGCGACAGCCAGACCGGGTTCGTCGCGCCCAGGAGCCGCGCCATCTCGGCCTCGACCCGGCCCCGGTCGGCATGGGGGTTCCGCTCGGCTCCGAGCTGCACCGTGTCGGTCAGAAGCACCGTGCCCGCCCCGTCGACATGCAGCCCGCCGCCCTCGTTCACCAGAAGCGAGGGCAGGCGCTCGGCGCCCGCGATTTCGGCGATGAAGGCGGCGACGTAGCGGTCGGGGCCGGGATCGGACCAATCCTGACCGCCCCAGCCGTTGAAGATCCAGTCGACCGCTCCGAGCCGTCCATCATCTGACAGAACGAAGGTCGGGCCGGTGTCGCGCATCCAGAACTCGCCGATGGGATGCTCGACGCGGGTGATCTCGCCCGAGAGCATCGACGCGGCGCGCGCCGTCTCGGTCGGATCGACGACCATCGTGACGGGCATGCGCTCGGCGATGGTGTTGGCGACCATGGCCCAGGCCGCGTATCCCGCAGCGCGCTCGGCCTCGGTCGCGCCAAGGGTCATGCCCTGGCGCGGAAACGCCATCCAGATACGCTCTTGCGGGGCCGTCTCCGGCGGCATCGTCCAGTTCATGCGGCCCTCCTGGCCCGGTTTGATTCGCCGGAGACCCCCGGCGCGCGCAGCATGGGAGTTTCCCCCCGAAGGTCCAGAGCCCGGCACGCAAACGCAGATGCGCCGACCCCGTGTCGACGGGATCGGCGCATTGCAGACGTGAGACGGCGATCAGGCGGCGCTCGGCACCTCGAAGGCGGGCGCGGTCAGCGCCGCCCAGGAGTGCGGCAGGCTCGTGCCCTTGAGCGCGGCGATCGCGTTGTCGGCCAAGGCGGCGCAGCTGTCGCTGCCCGGGTAGACCTTGACCGGGGCGATCCGCTCGACCGCGGCGCTGACACCGGCGACGATCTGGTCGCTCTTGGCCAGCTCTCCCGTCAGCACGATCGCGTCGAGATCGAAGGCCACGACCGAGGCCATCGCTCCGATGGTCTTGGCGATCTGGTAGATCATCGCATCGAGCACCCGCGCGGCCTCGGTGTCGCCCGCGTCGATCCGGGCCTCGACCTCGGCGATGTCGGCGGTGCCGAGATAGGCGTGGACGCCGCCTTGGGCGTAGAGCCGCTCGACCAGGCCGTCGCGTGTGGCATAGCCCGAGAAGCACTGGTCGATGAGCGACAGGGGCGGCAGGCCGCCGGCGCTTGTCGTCGAGAAGGGCGCGCCCTCCATCCAGTGGCTGCCATCGACCAGCTTGCCGCCGATCAGCGGCGCGATCGAGATCGCGTCGTCGAGCTGGGCGATCACCGCGCGGAGCTCATCAAAGCCCTTGCGGCTGTCCTTGGCGAGCTTGCGGCCCGCGGCCCGGATGTTGAGCGCGTCGAGATCGGAGAAGCGCGGCATCTCGGGAGTGCCCGACAGGCGGGCCACGTCGCGGAACTCGTCGAGCGTCGCGGGATCGGCGACGAAGGCCGGAACCTCCCAGGAGGCGGCGAGCGCCAGAGCCAGCGCCGGGCCGAGATTGCTCGGGTGATGATAGACCGGCGCGTAGAGCGCGGTCTGGGCGAGATCGGCGGTGACCTCGATGACACCCGCCGGTGCGACCGGCAGCATGCCCGCCGGAGCCGCGACCGCAACCACGCGGTCAGTGTCCTTCAGCGCGCCGTCGAGGAAGCTCTGCACCGCCCAGAGCCGCAGCTCGTGCTGGGAGGCATAGCCCGGCAGCGTGGCCAGCACGGCCTCATCATGGGCAAGCGTGTCCTCGGCCACGCATTTCTTGCTCTTGGCGCGCATCTGGTAGACGGCGCAGCGCGTGGTGGTCGCGCCGGGGCATACGGTGACGATCAGGTCGCGGGGCATGGGAAAAGTCCTTTCGGTGAAAGGGGGGGACGTGGACGCAGGCGACATCGCGTCGCCTGCGCCGATCTGGAAGCGCCGTGTGGTGGCCTCAGGCCGCCTGGGCCTGGCGGCGGTCCATGACGGTGGTGATCGCGGCCTCGAGAATGTCGAGCGCCTCGTCCAGCATCTCGTGCTGGATGGTCAGCGGCGGCAGCAGGCGGACGACGTTGCCGAAAACACCGCAGGCCAGGATGATCAGACCGCGGGCCTCGGCCTCGGCCACGATCTCGTTGCAGAGCGCGGCGTCGGGCGTGCGTGCGGAGCGATCCGACACGAGCTCGATCGCCATCATCGCGCCCAGGCCGCGCACCTCGCCGATCCCGGCGCCCGCGGGCGTCTGGGACAGCGCGTCGAGCCGCGACTTGATCGTCGCGCCGATCTCGGTGGCGCGGGCGCAGAGGCCCTCTTCCTCGATCACGTCGAGCACCGCATGGGCGGCGGCGACGGCGAGCGGGTTGCCGGCATAGGTGCCGCCGAGCCCGCCGGGGCTGGCCGCATCGGCGATCTCGGCGCGGCCGGTGACCGCGGAGACCGGGAAGCCGCCCGCAAGACCTTTGGCCATGCAGGTGATGTCGGCGGCGACGCCCGCGTGCTCGAAGGCGAAGAGCGTGCCGGTCCGGCCGATCCCGGCCTGGACCTCGTCGGCGATCAGGACGATGCCGTGCTGGTCACAGAGCGCGCGGAGCGCCTGCAGGAACGGGGTCGGCGCGACGTAGAAGCCGCCTTCGCCCTGCACCGGCTCCACGATGATCGCGGCGACGCGGTCGGCCTGGATCGAGCTGCGGAAGAGCCGCTGCAGATCGGCCATCGCGTCCTCGGTGGTCAGGCCGTGATACTCGTGCGGGAAGGGCGCGTGGTAGATCTCGGCCGGCATCGCCCCGAAATCCTTCTTGTAGGGCGCGGTCTTGCCGGTCAGGGCCATGCCCATCAGCGTGCGGCCGTGGAAACCGCCGGAAAACGCGATGACGCCCGAGCGGCCGGTATAGGCGCGGGCCATCTTGACGGCGTTCTCGACCGCCTCGGCACCGGTGGTGGCCAGCATGGTCTTCTTCGCGAAATCGCCCGGCGTCAGCGCGTTCAGGCGCTCGGCGAGCGCGACATAGCCTTCGTACTGCGCGACCTGGAAACAGGTGTGGGTGAAGAGCTCGGCCTGCTCTGCGACAGCGGCCATGACCTTGGGGTGACGGTGGCCGGTGTTGTTGACCGCGATGCCCACGGCGAGGTCGATGAAGCGGCGGCCATCGGCATCCCAGAGCTCGGCGTTCTCGGCGCGAGACACGGTGATGGACCGGGCGCCGACGCCGTTGGCCACGGCTTCGCCCTTGCGGCGGATCAGATCTTGAGAGCGCGACATCTGGGACTCCTGCTGCGAAAATCTCGGCGACTCGTCTAGCATCGGTCAAAATATTGAGCAATCGAAATCGCTATTTTTTGAGCAGCGTCGTTTCGAATATTGTGCGCCGCGATGGGCCAAGCTACTGTCGCGGCATGAATGATATGTCCTCGGAACCCCAGTTCGACGTCGGTCTGCGCTTGAAAGAGCTTAGGACAAACTTCGGCTTGTCTCAACGTCAGCTGGCCGATCAGGCGCAGGTGCCGCATGGATTGATCTCGATGATCGAGACCAACAAGAGCAGCCCCTCCGTCGCGTCCTTGCGCAAGATATTGGGCGGCCTTGGCATCAGCCTATCGGAATTCTTCGAGCCGGAAAACCCGGTCACCGACCAGGTCTTCTTCACCCCGGCGGAAACCCGCGACCTGACCTCGCTTCTCGCGGGCGAGGGGGGCGGCATCGAATCCCGCCTGTCGCTGCGCCAGGTCGGCGATGCGCGGCGGCACAATCTCCAGGTGCTGCACGAGACCTACGATCCGGGCGCGGATACCGGCGAGGGCATGCTCGAACATTTCGGCTCAGAAGGCGGCATCGTGGTCTCGGGCGAGGTCGAGATCACCGTCGACGGCCAGACCCGGGTTTTGAAGGCGGGCGACAGCTACCTCTTCTCCTCGTCGCTGCCGCACCGGTTCCGCAACCGCTCCGACCGGCCCGCGGTCGTGATCTCGGCCTGCACGCCGCCCTATCTCTGAGCGCTCCGCTCAGCCCGCCCAACTCACACCGCTGAGATCGCTCCTGATGCGGATCGTCTCGGCGAGCCTGAGCGGCGCGACGGTCCGTCCGATCAGCGCCGCCGGAACCGCGGTCGCGGCCTGAAGCGCGGTCTCGAGCGGGACGCGGGCCTCCTTGACCAGCACCCGGATCGCCGTCGTGAGATCCAGATCGGCGCCTGCCAGCGTGCCATCGCCCAGCGTCAGTCGCCCGTCGCGCCGGGTGATCCACCGACCGCCAAGCTCGAACCCGTCCAGATCCGTGCCCGCGACCGCCATCGCGTCGCTCACGAGGAACATCCGCCCCGGACCGGTCTTGGCGGCCCAGGCGGCGCGCAGGCTCGCGGGGTGCACATGCACCCCGTCGGCGATCAGCCCGACCGACAGCGCGCCGGTATCGAGCGCCGCGCCGACAAGCCCCGGAGCGCGCGAACCAAGCTGGCTCATGGCGTTGAACAGATGCGTGACGACGCGCGCACCCGCCGCCGCGTAGCGCTGGCAGGTCTCGTAATCGGCGTCGCTATGCCCGAGCGAGACGAGCACTCCCGCGCGCGCCAAAGCCGCCACCTGCGCCTCGGTGACGTTCTCCGGCGCGAGCGTGATCTTGAGGACAGGCAGCGCCGCCGCGGCGTCCAGAAGCAGGTCCAGATCTTCCGCCGTCATAGGCCGGATCAGCGCGGGGTCATGCGCGCCCTTGCGCGCCAATGACAGGTGCGGCCCTTCGAGATGCAGCCCGGCGATCCCCGGCACGCCCTCGGCCACCGCCGCGCGCACCGCCGCGATCGTGGCGCGCGTCGTCTCTGGCGTGTCGGTGATGAGCGTCGGCAGGAGCGCCGCAACGCCCAAGCTCCGATGCGCCTCGGCGATGCGGCGCAGCGTCTCGACCGAGGGCGTATCGCCGAGCATCACCCCGCCGCCGCCATTGACCTGGAGATCGACATATCCGGGGCTCAGGATATCGCCGCCGAGATCGACCACGCGGCCCTCGGGGGCCAACTCCGCCTCGGGCTCGAGGGCCACGGCCAGCCCGTCCTCGAAGCGGATCGCGGCGAGGTCGTGCAGGCGCTTGCCGTCGAAGACGCGGCCATTGCAGAACGTCGTGACGCTCATGGCGCACACGGCGTGGAGGGGCGAGGCATCGAAGGACCTCTCAATCGAGCGAGAAATCCCCGGGCACGTGCAGGATCTCGCGGTCCACATCGGTGATGAACCGGTGACCGCACAGCGCCATCGAGCTGTCGAGCTCGGCCCGGATGACTTCGAGCGCGCGCTCGACCCCCTGCTGACCCATCGCGCCCAGCCCGTAGACATAGGCGCGCCCGATATAGGTGGCCTTGGCGCCGAGCGCGATCGCCTTGAGCACGTCCTGGCCCGACCGGATGCCGCTGTCGAAGTGCACCTCGATCTTGTCGCCGACCGCGTCGACCACCCGCTCGAGCGCGCGGATCGAGCTGATCGCACCGTCAAGCTGCCGCCCGCCATGGTTCGACACCACGATGGCATCGGCGCCGACATTCACCGCTTCCTGCGCGTCGCGGGCATCCATGATCCCCTTCACGATCAGCGGCCCGCCCCACATCTTGCGGAACTGCCGGATGCGGTCCCAGTCGAGCGACTGGTCGAAGGCCTGCGCGGTCCAGGACGAGAGCGATGAGGGGTCGGTGACGCCCTTGGCGTGGCCCACGATATTGCCGAAGAAGCGGTTCTTCGTGGACAGCATGCCAAGGCCCCACTTCACCTTGGTCGCCATGTTCGCGACCGACTTCACCGTCAGCTTGGGCGGCGCGGAGAGTCCGTTCTTGATGTCCCTGTGGCGCTGGCCCAGGAGCTGCAGATCGACCGTCACGATCGCCGCCGAGCAGTTCGCGGCCTTCGCCCGGTCGAAGAGCCGCTGCATGAAATCGTCGTCCTTGAGCGTGTAGACCTGCATCCAGAACGGCTTGGAGGTTGCCGCTGCCACCTGCTCGATCGAGCAGATCGACATGGTCGAGAGCGAGTAGGGCACGCCCATCTTCTCGGCGGCGCGGGCGGCCTTGATCTCGCCGTCCCAGTGCTGCATCCCCGTGAGCCCCACGGGTGCGAGCGCCACCGGCATCGACACCTCTTCGCCGATCATCGTGGTGGCCAGCGACCGGTTCGCCATGTCCTTGGCGACGCGCTGGCGGAAATGGATCTTGTCGAAATCGGTCACGTTCTCGCGGAAGGTCTGCTCCGACCACGACCCGCTCTCGGTGTAATCGTAGAACATCTTCGGCACGCGGCGCTTGTAGAGGCGTTTGAGATCGGCGATTTCGGTGATGACGGGCATGGGACCTCCTCTGCGCGCAAGTGGCGTGCTTCTCAGGACGTAGCGCAGGAACGCGGTCTGAGCAACGCGGGCTGGACCGGCGGGCGCGCCGCGCCATGTCTCGTCGCTGGTGCGCGTAACGAGAGCAGGGCCACGATGGACAACATGGTTTTCATGGGCCTGCTGGGCAGTCTCGGGGCCGGGCTGATGACCGGGGTCGGGGCGCTCCCGGTGCTTTTCGGGCGCACGATCTCGCGGGCGACGAGCGATCTGCTTCTGGGCTTCGCCGCGGGGGTGATGATCTCGGCCTCGTTCTTCTCGCTGATCCTGCCCGGTCTGGACGCCGCCGAGGCGCTCTACGGCACCGCGTTCCTGGCCTCGCTACAGGCCGCAATCGGCGTGATCCTCGGCGCGGGCGCGGTATGGTGGCTGAACGAAGCGCTGCCGCACGAGCATTTCATCACCGGGCCCGAGGGCGCGGACCCGGGCGCCATGCCGCGCATCTGGCTCTTCATCATCGCGATCACGATCCACAATTTCCCCGAGGGCATGGCCGTGGGCATCGGCTTTGGCGGCGGCGATGTCGCCAAGGGCCTGTCGCTTGCCACCGGCATCGGGCTCCAGAACGCGCCCGAAGGGCTGGCGGTCGCGGTGGCGCTGCGCGGGCAGGGCATCGCGGCGTGCAAATCGCTGCTGGTGGCGCTCCTGACCGGCCTCGTCGAGCCCGTGGGCGGTCTCGTCGGCGCTGCGGCGGTAACCGTGTCGGAATATGTCCTGCCGCTCGGGCTGACCTTCGCGGCAGGGGCGATGCTCTACATCATCAGCCACGAGATCATCCCCGAGACCCACCGCCATGGCCACCAGACCCGCGCGACTTCGGGGCTGATCTTCGGCCTCGTCCTGATGATGATCCTCGACGTGACGCTGGGCTGAGCCCGGCTCAGTGCAGCTTGAGCTTCGGTCGCAGAACCTTATTCACCCGGCCCGCGACGATCATGAAGACGCCGCTCAGCCAGCCATGCACCGCCAGAAGGTGCATCCGGTAAAGCGAGTTATAGGCGAAGCGCGCGATCCGGCCCTCGACCGCCATCGAGCCGCCCATGAGATTGCCCATCAGGTTCCCCACGGTCTCGAAGCGCGAGAGGTTCACCAGCGCGCCGTAATCGCGGTATTCGAAATCGGTGAGCGGCTTGCCTTCCATGAGGCGGCTTAGATTGGCGAAGACATGGCTCGCCATCTGATGCGCCGATTGCGCACGCGGCGGGACCGGAGCGTCGCGACCGGGAAGTTCGCAATGGGCGCAGTCGCCGATGGCGAAGATGCGGTCTTCGTTTGTGGTCTGGAGCGTCGGGCGCACCACGAACCGCGCGATCCGGTCGGTTTCGAGATCGCTCATCTCCGGCACCTCGTATTCGCCGCGCACGCCCGCGGCCCAGAGGATCATGTCCGCCTCGATCACGCCCTCGTCCTTGACGTGAACGCGGCCCGCCTCGACCTCGGTGACCATCGCGCCGGTCTTGACCTCGATCCCGAGCGCGCGCAGCTCCTCGGCCGCGGTCTCGGAAAGATCCTCCTTCAGCGCCGGGAGGATGCGCGGTCCCGCTTCGAGAAGCCGGACCTCAAGCGCGTCCTCGTCGAAGGTCTCGAGCCCGTAGGTCCTGAGCCCCTTGGCCGCGTTGAACAGCTCCGCCGAAAGCTCCACCCCGGTCGCGCCGCCGCCGACGATGCAGATCTTCAGCTTGGCATCCTCGCCGCGCTCGCGCTGCTCGTTGACGCGCAGGCAGCGGTTCAGGAGCCGCTTCCGGAACGCATCGGCCTGGCGCCGGTGTTCGAGGAACATCGCGTGCTCGCGCACGCCCGGAATGCCGAAATCGTTCGAGATCCCGCCGATGGCGAGCACGAGGTAATCGTAGCGGATTTCATGCCGGTCGAGGATCACCTCGCCATCCTCGTCCAGGAGCGGCTCGGTCACGACCACCTGCCGCTCGCGGTCGATCCGCTCCAGCGTGCCGTTGAAGAAGCGGTAGCCCCATCGCGCGGCATGGCCACCATAGCCCACCTCGTCGAGGTTCGGGTCGAGCGATCCCGCCGCCACCTCGTGCAGGAGCGGCTTCCAGACATGGGTGCGGTCGCGGTCGATCAGGATAATGTCGTATTTCTCGCGGCCGTATTTCGCGCCGAGCTTGCGCACGAGCTCGAGCCCCGCGGCCCCGCCGCCCACGACAACGATCTGCGTTTTCCGTTTCGACATCGCCAGTCCCTCCGGTTCTTGTCTCAGGAGATACGCCCAAGCCGCGCACGGGCAAGCGGCTTCTCGGCACACCGAGGCATACCCCGGTGTGCCCCGGAATACCGTTCGGGCCCGGCGCAACGCGATGACCGCCCGTGGGACCGGAACGAGCGGAGCCGCGCGCTTGCGCCCGCCTGCCGCGCAATTTCCGGTCGCGGAGGCACGGATCGGCCCCGGCCGGGACGGATCGCCGCACCCGGTCGTCCTGCTGGATTAATGCGCTGCTGGAGCCCCGTTCAGGCCCCGTTCAGGCCCTGTGCGCGCCCTCGGCGAGGCCTTTCACGAAGCCCAGGATCTCCTCGACGCTGCGCCCGTCGGCGATCTCGCCGACGATGGCCGAGCCCACCACGCAGCCATCGGCGACGCTGGCGATCTCTTCTGCCGTCTCGGGCGTGCGGATGCCGAAGCCCACGATCACCGGCAGATCGGTCTGCGCCTTGATCCGCGCGACCTCGGGGCCGACCTCGCCCGATTGCGCGGCCGCCGCGCCGGTGATCCCGGTGATCGAGACGTAGTAGACGAAGCCGCTGGTGTTCTCGAGCACCTTGGGCAGGCGCTTGTCGTCGGTCGTGGGCGTGGCGAGGCGTATGAAGTTCAGCCCGGCCTTCTGCGCCGGGATGCAGAGCTCGTCATCTTCCTCGGGCGGCAGGTCCACGACGATCAGACCGTCGACGCCCGCCTCCTGCGCGTCGGCCAGGAACCGGTCGACGCCGCGCGAATAGATCGGGTTGTAGTAGCCCATGAGCACGATCGGCGTCTCCTGATCGCCCTCGCGGAAGCGCCGCACGGTCTCGAGCGTTTTCTCAAGCGTCATGCCGCCCGCAAGCGCGCGCTGGCCGGCCAGCTGGATCGTCGGGCCGTCGGCCATCGGGTCGGTGAAGGGCAGACCCAGCTCGATGATGTCGACCCCTGCACCCGGCAGTCCCTTGACCACCTCGAGCGCGCTGTCGAAATCCGGGTCGCCCGCCATGACATAGGCCACAAAGGCCTTTTTCCCCTCGGCGCGAAGCTTTTCGAAACGGGCGTCGATGCGGGTCATGTCGGTCCTCCCCGAGGCGGTGTCTGGCTCGACACTCCACCTGCCCGAGCGGCGGCGGAAAGGCAAGACGGGGCAGGGAAACGCGCCCTTGCCGTAGACCCCGCCTTCGGGCCACGCTGACCCTCGGGGCGGCAATCTGTGCGGGAGGACCAGCATGTATGTCACGGTCAACGGGGCGCGACTGTTCTTCGACGTCGATGGCGAGGCGCTGACGCCGGTCGGCGGCGAGATGCGCCAGAAGCCGACCGTGGTGATGGTGCATGGCGGACCGGGCGCGGATCACAGTGTCTCGAAGCCGTTTTTCTCGCAGCTCACCGACATTGCGCAGGTCGTCTATTACGACCACCGCGGCAATGGCCGGAGCGACCTTTGCGACCCGGAGACCTGGACGCTGGCGCAATGGGGTGACGATCTGAAGGGGCTCTGCGATGCGCTCGGGATCGAGAAACCCATCGTGATCGGCACGTCCTTCGGCGGGTTCGTGACGCTCTCCTATGCCACGCGCCATCCCGGTCACGCGGCGGGTCTGGTGCTGATCAGCACCGCCGCGCATGTGGATTTCTCCGAGGTCTACGCCGCCTACGGGCGGCGCGGCGGCCCCGAGATCGAAGAGATCGCGCGCAATTACTGGGACGCGCCGAGCGATGCGGGCCGGGCGCTCTATCGCGACCGCTGCGTGCCGCTCTACACGGTGCGCCGCGATCTCGGCACCGAGTGGCTCTCGCGGATCGTCTGGCGCAACGAGACCGCTCTCTGGTTCAACGGTCCCGGCAACGAACATGGCCGGATGGAAATGCGGCCCGATCTCGGCAGGGTCACGGCGCCTGCGCTGGTGATGGTGGGCAAGGACGACCCGATCACGCCGCCGGTCTTCAGCGACGCGCTCGCGCGGGGGCTCGCCGTGCCGCCCGAGCGCTATCTGACCCTCGACCGCTGTGGCCACGGGGTCGTGGCCGACCGCCCCGAAGCGGCGCTGGCTGCTATCCGCGCCTTCATTGCCGAGGTCGGTTCCGCCTGAGCACGATCAGGACCGCTCCGACGCCGCCCGGCTCAGGTCTTTGTGCATCGCGTAATTATGGATCTCGACGCCGTTATAGGGGAACTCCCGGCGCGCATCGGTCACGAACCCCTGCTTTTCGAAGAAGCGCCGCGCCGCCTCGCTGGCCTCGACGCGCAGCTGGCGGATCCCCCTCTCGACCGCCGCCTCTTCGAGCGTCCGGTAGAGCGCGGCTCCGACACCCGTTCCCGCCACGTCCGGGCGGCAGTAGAACCGGTCGATATGCCCGTCCGCCTCCAACTCGATGAACCCGAGCGGCCGGTCCTCCGCGTCGGTGGCGACCCAGACCTGCCGCTCCTCCGATATTCGGGACGCGAACTGCTCCGCGCTCGCCGGAGCGGGGCTCCACGCCCTGCGCTGCGCGGCGCTGTAGGCCTGCGACGCGGGCCCGTGGACGGCCTCGTGGAAGATCGCCGCGAGCGCGGAGGCGTCCTGGGCTGTGTAGGGGCGGATCTGCATGGCGGCGTGATAGGCGCGGGCCGCACCTCCCTCAAGCCCCGGGCGGGGCTAGCGGTCGCGGGGCGTCCAGTCGCTCTCGGCGTCGCGCGGGCCGCGCTGGGCCAGCTTCATCGCAAGGCCGACGCCGCAGCCCGCGCCGATGGCCACCGTCAGATCGACCGTCACCGTCAGCACCAGCGTCATCAGCAGGAGAAACAGATCCGACCGCGCGCCCGCCAGGTATCCCCGCCATTTCTGCGGCTCGCTCATGTTCCACGCGGTCATCATCAGGAGCGCGGCGAGCGCGGGCATGGCCAGCGCCCCGGTCAGGGGGGCGGCGACCATGAGGATGAGGAGGATCGTGACCGCATGAATGAGCCCCGCGACCGGCGTCTGGCCGCCTGCGCGGATATTTGTCGCGGTCCGCGCGATGGCGCCGGTGGCGGGCAGGCCTCCGAAGAGGGCCGAGGCGATGTTCGCCGCGCCCTGGGCGGTCAGTTCGGCATTGGGGCGGTGGTGGCCGTCGATCATCCGGTCGGCGACCATCGCCGAGAGCAGCGACTCGATCCCCGCCAGGAAGGCGATGACGATGGCCGAGGGCACCAGTTCTTCGATCCGCGCCCAGCTCAGCTCGGGCAGATGCGGCGCGGGCAGGCCCGAGGGTAGGGCGCCGAAGCGGGTCTCGATGGTGTCGACGGTAAGGCCGAGACCCGCTCCGACCAGCGACGCCACCGCGACCGCCACGATCAGCCCGGGAAAGCGCGGCGCGATCCGGCGGAGCGCCACGATCAGCCCCATCGCCAGAAGCCCGATCCCGAGGCTCGCGGGATCGACCGTGTCGCGCACGGCCCAGAGCGCGGGCAGTTTCTCCAGGAACTCCGCCGGAACGGGCGGGCCGGAAAGGCCGAAGAGATCCTTGATCTGGCTCGCTGCGATGATCACCGCGATGCCGATGGTGAAGCCGTGGATCACCGCCTCGGGGACATAGGCGATCAGCCGCCCGGCGCGCAGGTAGCCCGCGACCAGAAGGAGACCGCCCGCCATCAGCGTCGCGATCACCAGCCCGTCATAGCCATGCTCGGCGATCACTCCGAAGACCACGACCACGAAGGCCCCGGTCGGCCCGCCGATCTGCACGCGGCTGCCACCCAGGGCCGAGATCACGAAACCCGCGACCACCGCCGTCACCAGCCCCTGCGCAGGCTCCGCGCCCGAGGCGATGGCGATGGCGATGCTGAGCGGCAGGGCGACGAGCGCGACCGTGATCCCGGCGATCAGATCGGCCGAGAATTGCCGGGCATCATAGGTCCGGAGCGTGGTCAGGAGCTTGGGCTGGCGCATGAGGGAGGTCGCCTGTTGATGCCTCCCGGGTTACGCCTCTCCGCCGCGGCCCGCAACGACCATCTGCGCCTTTCGGTCAGCGGCGCGGACGCGGATCCCGGACGCCTGCCCAGCTGTCCTCGTCGAACCAGTTGCATTCCAGCTCGGGCTTTTCCGCCTTCAGCGCCATGAACTGCGCCTTGGGGGCGTTCAGCGCGGTGCCGAAGATCTCCAGGTTCGGCATCGTCGCCAGCGGCGACAGGTCCTGATCCTCAAGCGTGGTGCCGGTCAGGAACAGCGCCTCGAGCGCGAAGCCCTCGAGCGGCGCGAGGCTCGGGATCGGATGCTTGGTCCACATGCTGCCTTCGACACCGAGCGCCACGAGCCGGTCCTTGAGCGGTAGAAGCCAGTCGAGCCCGGTCATGTGCTTGGCGCTGGAGAGAAAGAGATGGGTCAGCGCGGGCAGGGCGCAGACCGGGGTGAAATCCGCCAGATGCCGCGGGCCCTCGATCTTGAGCACCGTCAGGTTTTCGAGCTCGGCCAGCGGCGCCAGGTCGCGCGCCATCACCGGCCAGCCCAGTTCGAGGTAGTCGAGCTGTTTCAGCCGCGCGATCTCTTCGAGCATCGGCTGGTCGACCTTCTCGGTCACGAGCTTCCGCAGCGACTGCGCCTCGCCCAGGCCACGGTAAGATTTGCCCTCGCGCCCGATCCCGATGCAGTCGGCGCCGTCGGGGATGTCGGCGGCGCGCTCGTACCAGACCATGTCGGGCCGCAGCTTGTGCAGCCAGACCCGGTATCGTTCGTTCAACTCGGAATAGGACATGGGAGACCTGCTATCTCGGCGCTTGCGCCGCCACCGCTCTCAAGATCGGAGCGCAGGGCGCGGGAGGTCAACGAAAAACCGCGCCGCCCGTCTCGGGGCGACGCGGTCCAACGGTCTCAGTGATGGGTCAGCTCACGTCCTTGTAGCTGACCTCCTTGACGTCCGATCCGGCGGTCTTCTCGCGCCGGACGAGCAGGCGGTTCAGCGCATTCACATAGGCCTTGGCCGAGGCGACCACCGTGTCGGTATCGGCCGACTGGCCGGTGGCGATCATGCCGTCCTCTTCGAGCCGCACGCTGACCGTGGCCTGCGCGTCGGTGCCCTCGGTCACCGCGTTCACCTGGTAGAGCTGGAGCCGCGCCTTGTTGGGATGCAGCTCGCGCACCGCCTTGAAGGTCGCGTCCACCGGGCCGTCGCCCTGGCAGGTGGCGGAGCGCTCCTCGCCGTCGATCTCCATCTCCAGCTCCGCCGTCGCCGGACCGCCGGTGCCGCAGACGACCTTGAGGTTCACCACCTGCAGCCGTTCCGCCGCGCCGTCGGTCGTGGTCGCGGTGACCAGCGCGAGGATGTCCTCGTCATAGACCTCCTTCTTGCGGTCGGCCAATTCCTTGAACCGCACGAAGAGATCCTTGAGCTGGTTGTCCCCGGCCTCGACGCCCAGGTCCTTGAGCTTGGCGCGCAGCGCCGCGCGGCCCGAATGCTTGCCCATGACGAGGTTGGTGGCCGAGAGACCCACATCCTCGGGGCGCATGATCTCGAAGGTCTCGGCGTTCTTCAGCATCCCGTCCTGGTGGATGCCGGACTCGTGGGCGAAAGCGTTCTTGCCGACTATGGCCTTGTTGGGCTGCACCTGGAAGCCCGAGACGGTCGCGACCCGGCGCGAGATATGCATGATCTTGCGGGTGTCGATATTGGTCTCGAAGGGCATGATGTCGCCGCGCACGCGCATCGCCATCACCACCTCTTCGAGCGCGGTGTTGCCCGCCCGCTCGCCGAGACCGTTGATCGTGCACTCGATCTGCCGCGCACCGCCCTCGACCGCCGCCAGGGCGTTCGCCGTCGCCATGCCGAGATCGTTGTGGCAGTGGGTGGCGAAGACCACGTCATCGGCACCGGGCACCGTCTCGATCAGGCGCCGGATCAGGTCGGCGCTCTCGCGCGGCGCGGTGTAGCCCACCGTGTCGGGAATGTTGATCGTCGAGGCGCCCGCCTTGATCGCGATCTCGACCACCCGGCAGAGATAGTCCCACTCGGTCCGCGTCGCGTCCATCGGCGACCACTGCACGTTGTCGCAGAGATTGCGCGCGTGGCTCACCGTCTCCTGGATGCGCTCGGCCATCTCGTCCATGGTCAGGTTCGGGATGGCGCGGTGCAGCGGCGAGGTGCCGATGAAGGTGTGGATGCGGGGCTTCGCGGCATGGCGCACCGCGTCCCAGCAGCGGTCGATATCGGTCAGGTTGGCACGGGCGAGGCCGCAGATCACCGCGTCCTTGGAGCGCTGGGCGATCTCCGAGACGGCGCGGAAATCCCCTTCCGAGGCGATCGGGAACCCGGCCTCGATGATGTCGACGCCCATGTCGTCCAGAAGCTCCGCGATCTCAAGCTTCTCGGCATGGGTCATGGTCGCGCCGGGGGATTGCTCGCCGTCGCGCAAGGTGGTGTCGAAGATCACCACGCGGTCTTTGGTCGTGTCGGTCATGTCATCTGTCTCTGATTGAGGTGCTTCTCGTCTCGGGTCGGCGCGTCCCGGTCTCCCCTGAGCGGCCGCGCCGAGAGGCGCCGCTCAGAGGCGGATAAGGAGAAGCAGGCCAAGCGTCGCCGCCGCGCAAGCGCGGGCAGGGCGGACGATATGAGCCTCGGTCAACATGCGCGAACTATAGGCGAGCCGTCGAGCGGGTGGAACCCCGGAAAACGCATCTTCGCTGGAGCGTGGCTTTGGGTCTATGGCGCGGGTTCTGGGGTGGTGTGGCTGCTTGAGAGGACGCCTCAGCGCCGGGTCTCGCCGCGCCCGCCACCGCGGTTGCGCAGCTCCTGCTCGGTCATCCTATCGACGATCGTGTCCTTGTCGGCAAAGAGAAACACACGCGCTCCGTGCAGCGCCAGCGCGAGACCCCAGCCGAGGATCGGCCAGATCACCCAGCCCGTCCCGGGCGAGGCGAGGGCGTCGAAGATCACCAGAAGAGTGATCACGGCGATGAACACCACGGCATGGATGTAGAAGCGGTACTTGCCCTCCGCACGACCCCTGGCCCGGTCATATGCGCTGCGTCCGGTCATCGCGCTCTCCTCCAGATCCGTTCGATTAATGTCGAAGATGCGTAGCGCAAGGCCGCGCCGGGCCCCATGATCCAGATCAAGAGCGCTTAGGTGAGAGGGACGGGGGGAGCAGGCGATCCTGTGCGGCGCTTATATGGGTGCTGAACCTCTCGGGAGATCGTCCGGATCATCCCCTCGCGGACCGAAAAGTCTCAGGTCCGCGAGACATCGTTTCTTGCAAGCGCGCGGTCCGAAACCCGGTCAGACCGTGAGATGAACGCGCCCAACCCAGGGCGCGCCCATCGGATCAGGCAAGTTGCGCCAGCGCCACCCGCGCTTCGGCGAAGGTCAGAAGCTTCCGCCGGTCGGCGCACCAGAGATGCCGCCGCGCCGTGGCGAGGCTCTCGCGGATGGTCATCCGGTTGATCCCGGCCAGCGCCGCGTGATCGCGGAGCACCTCGGGCAGCCGGTAGAAGGGGATGCGGGAATTGACGTGGTGGACATGGTGGATGCCGATATTGGCGCTCAGCCATTGCAGCCAGCGGGGCAGAACGTAAAGCGAACTGCCATGCAGCGCCGCGTCGTGCAGCTGCCAGTCGGTCTCGTGGTCCCAATGGGTCTCCTCGAACTGGTGCTGCACGTAGAAGAGCCACATGCCCGCGGTCGCCGCCAGAAGCGTCGAGGGCAGGAAGATCAGAAGGATCGGCGCGAGGCCCCCGGCCGCGTAGAGACCTGCGAGCATCGCGAGGATCGCGCCGTTGGTGAGCATCGCGCTCACCCAGTAGCGCGCGGTGTCGGTCAGCCCCACCGGCACCCGGTTCTGCAACAGAAAGAGCCAGCCCGGCCCCAGTCCGAACAGCACCACCGGGTTGCGGTAGACGCGGTAGAGCAGCTTCCGGTGCGGCGGGAGCGCGGCGTATTCGGTCACCGTCAGCGTGGTGATGTCGCCGATGCCCCGGCGGCAGAGATTGCCGGCGCTGCCGTGATGGATCGCGTGCTGGCGGCGCCAGACATCGTAGGGCGTCAGCGTGACCACGCCGAGAACCCGGCCCAGCCAGTCGCTCGCCGTGCGGCTGGCGAAGAACGCGCCGTGGCCGCAATCGTGCTGGATGCAGAAGAGCCGCAGAAGAAAGCCCGCGTTGCAGAGCGCCAGCGCCACGGTCAGCGGGTAGCTGACCGAGAGCGCCCACCAGGACAGCGCCCAGAGCGCCAGGAACGGCCCCACGGTCACGCCGAGCTCGAAGAGCGAACGGCCGAGCGAGGGGTCACGATAGGCTAGAAGGGTCCGGACCCAGTCTCGGGTCGTAGGCGTATCGGGCCCGTGGCTGCGGGTCTCTTGCATCTGTCTGCTCGCATATGGCTGTTCTTCCCTGAACACTGGATAGGACATCCCGGCCACCTCTGGAAAGATAACTCGCCCCGATCACGCATATTTTCTTTGCGTCCAGAATGGCTCTATCCCGATGCCCCGCCGCGCAATGACGGCTTGCCAGGAGCGGCGCGCGCGGAGTATAGCGGCGCCATGACGACCGCGATCCGCATCCGACGAGGCGCCTGAGCCTCCCGCCGCCGCCCGCGCGCCTCTGCGCCCGGGCCCCGATCCGTTCGTCCGCACTCCCAACTTGACGCCGCCCGAGCCGCTTGGCACCTATCGGGCTTCCATGATGGAGACAGTCATGATCCCTGCCGTTCTGCCGACTTACAATCGCGCGCCCCTGACCTTCGTGAAGGGCGAAGGCGCCTGGCTGATCGAGGCCGACGGCCGACGCTTCCTCGATCTCGGCGCGGGCATCGCGGTGAACGCGCTCGGCCATGCCCATCCGCGGCTCGTCGAGACGCTCAAGCGGCAGGGCGAGACGCTCTGGCACGTCTCCAACCTCTACCGCATCCCCGAGCAGGAGGCTCTGGCCGCACGGCTGGTCGAGGCGACCTTCGCCGACACGGTCTTCTTCACCAATTCCGGCACCGAGGCCTGCGAGCTCGCGGTCAAGATGGCGCGCAAGTTCTGGTTCGACCGGGACCGGCCGCACAAGACCGACATCATCACGGTCTCGGGCAGCTTCCACGGCCGCTCCGCGGCGGGCATCGCCGCCGCCGGGTCCGAGAAGATGACCAAGGGCTTCGCGCCGCTCCTGCCGGGCTTCACCTCGGTGCCCTGGGGCGATCACGACGCGCTCACCGCGGCGATCACCGACACGACCGGCGCGATCCTGATCGAGCCCGTGCAGGGCGAGGGCGGCATCCGCCCGGTGCCCGACCAGTGCCTCAAGGGCCTGCGCAAGCTCTGCGACGAGAACGATCTCCTCCTGATCTTCGACGAGGTCCAGTGCGGCATGGGCCGCACCGGACGGCTCTTCGCCCATGAATGGGCGGGGGTGACCCCGGACATCATGATGGTGGCCAAGGGGATCGGCGGCGGCTTCCCGCTGGGCGCGGTGCTGGCCACCGAACGCGCCGCCTCGGGCATGACCGCGGGCACGCATGGCTCGACCTATGGCGGCAACCCGCTGGCCTGCGCCATCGGCAACACGGTGATGGAGGTCATCTCCGACAAGGCCTTCCTCGACCGCGTCAACCGCATCGCGGGCCGCTTCCGGCAGAAGCTCGAAGGGCTCGTCGCCCTGCATCCGCAGGTCTTCGAAGAGGTCCGCGGGCAGGGGCTGATGCTCGGCCTCAAATGCCGCGCGCCCAATACCGACGTGGTGCAGGCAGGCTACGGCTTCGAGGTGCTGACCGTGCCCGCCGCCGACAATGTGGTGCGCCTCCTGCCGCCCCTGACCCTGACCGATGCCGAGATCGACACCGCGATCGACCGGCTCACCCATGCCGCGACGAAGGTGGCCCTCGAGACCAAATCCTGAGCTTCTTCTTTTTCCAAATACGCCACGCAGCGGGGCCCATGGCAGGACCCGGTGCGGCAGGCAGACCGGACCCCTGACATGAACCATTTCCTCGATATCCACACCACCGCGCCCGACGATCTCCGGGCGATCCTCGCCCAGGCCCATGCGATGAAGACCGCCCGCAACGGCGCGCCCAAGGCCACGCCCGACGCCGAGCAGCCGCTCAGCGGCCACATGGTCGCGCTGATCTTCGAGAAACCCTCGACCCGAACCCGCGTCAGCTTCGATGTCGGCGTCCGCCAGATGGGCGGCGAGACCATGGTGCTCTCGGGCAACGACATGCAGCTCGGTCACGGCGAGACCATCGCCGACACCGCGCGGGTGCTGTCGCGCTACGTGGATCTCATCATGATCCGCACCTTCGACGAAAGCGTGCTGACCGAGATGGCCGAGTTCGCGAGCGTGCCGGTGATCAACGGCCTGACCGACCGGACCCATCCCTGCCAGATCATGGCCGACCTGATGACCTACGAGGAATATCGCGGCCCGATCCAGGGCAAGAAGGTGGTCTGGTCCGGTGACGGCAACAATGTCTGCGCCTCCTGGCTGCACGCGGCGGGCCAGTTGGGCTTCGATCTGACCTTCACCGGACCCGTGCAGCTGGACCCGGAGATGGAGTTCGTGGGGCTCGCCAAGTCCAAGGGCGCCGAGATCACCATCGAGCGCGATCCCGTCCGGGCCGTCGAGGGCGCGGATCTGGTGATCACCGACACCTGGGTGTCGATGCATGACGCGCAATCCGCCCGCGAGCGGCGCCACAACATGCTCAGGCCCTATCAGGTGAACGCGAGCCTGATGAGCCACGCCAAGCCCGACGCGCTCTTCATGCATTGCCTGCCCGCGCATCGCGAAGAGGAGGTCACCTCCGAGGTGATGGACGGGCCGCAATCGGTGATCTGGGACGAGGCCGAGAACCGCCTGCATGCGCAGAAGGCGGTGATGCGCTGGTGCCTCGGACGGTGAGCCGAGCCCGCGCGGCTGCGCCGCCGAATTCCGAACCGGAATTCGCGCGATATCCGGTTCGGATATCGCCTCCCGCCCGATGACGGGTTTGCCCATCGACCCGGCGCTGCCCGAGCTTCTCGCGGCGCTGGGCGCCCATCGCCGCGCGGTGCTCGAAGCGCCGCCCGGCGCGGGCAAGACCACCCGCGTGCCGCTGGCGCTTCTCGAGAGCGGGCTCTGCGACGGCACCATCCTGATGCTCGAGCCGCGCCGCCTCGCCGCCCGCGCCGCCGCCGAGCGCCTGGCCGAGACGCTGGGCGAGGCTCCGGGCGACACCGTCGGCTACCGGATGCGCGGCGAGGCGAAGGTCTCCGCCCGCACTCGGATCGAGGTTGTCACCGAGGGCATCCTGACCCGCCGCCTGCAATCCGACCCCGAGCTCAAGGGCGTCTCCGCCGTCCTTTTCGACGAGTTTCACGAACGCTCGCTCAATGCCGATCTGGGCCTCGCGCTCTGCCTCGACATCGCGGGCGCGCTCCGCGACGACCTGATCCTCCTGCCGATGTCGGCGACCCTCGACGCGGGCCCGCTCGCCGCGCTCATGGACGCCCCCCGCGTCACCGCGGAGGGCCGCGCCTTCCCGGTCGAGACCCGCTGGCTCGACCGTCCGCGCCCCAAGACCCAAACGTTCGAGGACGGTCTCGCCGATCTCGTCCGCGCCGCCCATGACGCGACCCAGGGCGGCATCCTCGTCTTCCTGCCGGGCGAGGGCGAGATCCGCCGCCTGGCCGCCCGGCTCGAGGGGACGCTCCCCGCGACCACCCATCTGCGGCCGCTCTTCGGAGCGATGGACATCGCCGAGCAGCGCGCCGCGATCCGGCCCGAGACCTCGGGGCGCAAGCTCGTCCTCGCCACCAACATCGCCGAGACCTCGCTCACCATCGAGGACATCCGCGTCGTCGTCGATGGCGGGCTCGCCCGCCGCGCGCGCTTCGATCCGGGCTCGGGCATGTCCCGGCTCGTAACTGACCGCGTCACCCGCGCCGAGGCCACCCAGCGCGCGGGCCGCGCGGGCCGCGTCGCGCCCGGCGTGGCCTTCCGCTTCTGGACCCGGGGAGAGGAGGGCGCGCTCGTCAGCCATCCGCCCGCCGAGATCGAGGCCGCCGATCTCGCGGGCCTCGCGCTGGAACTGGCCGCCTGGGGCGCCGGGCCCGGTGACCTGCCGTTCCTGACCGCGCCCAATCCCGGCGCCTATGCCGAGGCGCAGGCGCTCCTTCGCGCGCTCGGCGCGCTCGATCGCGAGAACCGGATCACGCCCCATGGCCGCGCGCTGACGCGCCTGCCGCTCCATCCCCGCCTGGCCCATATGCTGAGCGTCG
>NZ_JBHTMU010000051.1:0-24445 GCF_042679605.1 Litorisediminicola beolgyonensis | reverse complement strand
CCCCTGCCAGCCCGGGCGCGGCTCGATGAAGGCCCAGGCGCCGTCCTGCCAGGCGGCGATCACGCCCTCCGCCTGGCCCGCCCAGGCATCGGTCGCGCCGGGCCCGGTCACATAGGCCCGACCCTCCTCGGGCAGGGCGGGGGGCGCGGCGCGCCCCACTTCCTCGAAGACGAGCTGCACCAGCGCATCGAGCCGCCGCAGCGCCTCGTTCACGGTGACATGCTTCTGCGCCTGTGCGGGCGCGAGATAGGGCAGGGCGAGGGCGGGCGAGGTCTCGGACATGGGGCGCGGTCTCCGGAAGGACGGGTCACGCGCGAGACTGCCCGCAAGGGATGAAGGCCGGATGAGCGCTGCGCGCGGTGGGGGATGCTCGCCATTGCGCCAGGGCTCTCTTTTCTCCTGGCCCCCGGAAACCGAAATAGAGACTGGAAACAGCGACCGCATGGGGCCAGAAATCAACCGATGGATTCTTCTACTGGCTGGAGAAGAACCAGGTCTCGGATCAGCGGGTGGCGGGATGAGTGACGTCGAAGAGATTGCGCTCCTGCGTGCGCGCCTGGCCCGCGCTCAAGAGCTTCTTGAGGCGGAATGCCGCGCGCGACAGGCGCTCGAACTGGAACTGGTCAGGGCGCGGGAGCGGATCACAGCGCTCGAGGCCCGGATGCTCGGTGACGACTAGATCCGGCAAGCTTTTCTGGGGCGGGATGGCGAACGTCCGTGCGTCAGAGGCTGTGATGTTAGGTCTTTTCTGCCGGATCGCGGATATACCAATCGTCCCATTGCATCTCGATACAGCGATAGCCCTGCGCCTCCAGAAGCGCTCGGATCTGTTCGCGCATCGGAGCAAAATTATGCTCGACCGTCAGCATGCGGATATCCCAGTCCTCGAACGGGAAGGCCGAGAGGATCTCGTATTCGCTGCCCTCAGTATCGATGCTGAGATAGTCGATCCGGCGCGGCGCGTCGTGCTGCCGTAGGAAATCGTCGAGAGAGACCGTCGTCAGGGTCAGTGTGTCCCCCCGTGCGGCATAGGCCTCGCGCTTGTCCTTGTGCATGTCAGCATCGGCATATTCCGCGAAGCCGCCATACTCGTTGGCGAGGATGAACTCGACTTCTCGCCCGGTTTCTCCGCTGATGCAGGATTGGCTGACGGTGCAGCGACGGTTGCGGCGCAGCTGTTCGAAGTAGGTCGGGTTCGGTTCGGCACAGAGACCGGACCAGCCAAATCCGTTTTCGAGAAGATAGGTGTTGGACAGCAGGATGCCGTTGGTAGCGCCGAACTCGACAAAAAAACCGTCGCGCTTGAACCCCGACTGTTCCAACACCCAGATGTCTTGGCCAAGCTGGGACACCGAATGCGCTTCGGCATAGGCCGCGGGGTCTTCGGTCTCTCTCGGGTGCGCGGTGCCGATTTGATTGCGCTGCAGGGCTAGCGACAATTCATGCGACACCTGGGTCAGGCCGCTTTCGAGAATGGTCAGCAACGTGTCGCTCGGGACGTCGCGGGCACGCTCCGCTTTAACGCCGTTTCCGAGCACCTGAACCGTTTCGGGGAACAACCCCATGCGCGCCATCTCGGCAATGCGGCGTAGGAAACCGGAGCGGTCTCGTCGGCCCGAGACCAAGAGCGGCGGCAAGCTGCGTTCAAAGAAGCTCTCGGCCTCGCTATCCCGTCCGAGGCTGGCCGATATCCGCCCGCAGGTGTTGCGCAGACCGGCATGCAGAACCTGCCGGACGAGTTGGGGCTTGGCCCCCCAATCGAGCGCCTGGTCCAGCCAGAGCGTGGTCTGGTAGCTGTCGGCGCTGTGGAAATGCGCTGCTGCGACAAGAAGGGCGGCATCCCGGCGCTCAGGCAGATCGACGATCTCGGCCAGGCGCGTACGGCGGAGGATATCCCAATCGCCCCGTTCCCAGAGCGCCTGAAGCGCCTCGAAGCTTTGATTGCTGTTTGTACTGTCGGTCATGACAGGCGTACCTCAAGATCATCAATGATATCGAGTTGATCCGCGAGGCGCGCCAACTCGCGCTCAAGGAGGCGCGCGGTGGCGGTGTCACGTTCTGCCGTCACTGTGGCGATTTGGGTTCGGGCGCCTTCCAGCTCCTGGTTGAGACGGTTCACTTGTTCGCTCAATGCGTCGCGTTCCGCCGTGAGCGGCTGCAGCCGAGACAAGGATGTCTGGCACTCGGAGAGTTGCGCTTTGGCCTGTTCGATCTCTGCGAGCGCATTGTCACGCTCGGTTTGACACTCCTTGATATGTCGCTCAAGGCGCGTTGTCCGGTTCTTCCCGAAACGCACCAGGGGAAGGTCCGGATCGTTTCTGTCCCAAGCCAATGGTTGGAACTCATGCTCGGCAAGGTGAGCTTCCAAGGTCGGACCGTCCGCGGCATTCTCGAAAAGCTGCACGGTCGGCAGAGTCAGGCAGATCTCGGCGAAGCACTCCAGAGCGCTGGCTTCTGCCAACGCGGCGATAAACATCTCCTCGTCTCCGGCCATGTCAAGAAGCAGAAGTCCGTCGGTCTCCGGCAGGCGGATCCGATCGAGCAGTGTGCGGGCGTCGAGGGTTGGGACCTCCAGCACCGCCACGTCCTTGAGCCCGGGAAAAATTTCGGTCAGCCCAGAAGGCGCGTTCCGTCCCGAGAAGCGGGAGATCGTGCGGCGCGTGAACGACGCTGTTCCGCCGGTATCGGTGACCGCCGCCTCAATGAGCATGACCCGCGGATCGTCTGCGTAGCGCGGCTGGAGCGCGGCCATACGCATTGGATCTGGCTCGACGAGGACGACACGATCCGTCCCCGTGGCGAGACAGGCCTCCAATGCGGCACTCTCCCCGCAACCGAGTGCCAGGATGGTCGACGGGGGCGTGGGTAGGCTCCCCAAAAGCACTGTCCAGGGATCAGTCATTCCGGGAGCCACGCAACAGGCGTCCGACCCCACGCAGCGGTGCCATGAGCCGATAGGAACGTGAGTTCCGCACGCGGGCGAGGTCCTCTCTCAACCCGTGGGCCTCTGCGGCGAGCGCCGCGAGATGATCGTTTTTCAGGGCAAGCTTGTCGGCTTTCAGGGCAGTCTCCTGCTGAAGCGCGGCAAGCTGGGCTTCGTAGCTTTTCAGACCCTCGGACATCTGGGAAACTCTCTGCTGGAGAGTCTCATGTTGGGTTTCGAACGTGGTAAGCTCTTCACCCATCACGGCGATCTGGCGCTGGAGCAGATCGCGCTCTCCACTGATGTCGCTTACTTGCCGGGTCAGACGGTCCCGCTCATCCCGCGCATGAGCGTCGAGATCATTTAGCTGTTTCGTATAATTATCGAGTTGGGCTTCGGCCTCGGCAAGCCGGTTTTGCGCCTGCTCGAGCTCACGTCTATCTTGCTCAGCTCTATCCTGCTCAGCATGTTGCCTGTTGCGCAGCTCCTCAAGCGCGGTCTCAAGAAAGGCTGAGGGGCTCTCTTGCCCAGCACTTGGATCTCCCGCTTCGATCTCTGTCAAAAGTGCAGAAGCCGTCGCGTCTAGCTTGAGCGCCGCCTGCCCCAGAAGGATCAAGACAGGATCCATTTCTGGCAGAGCCGCGCTTTCGACGGCCGCCTCGGGAAGCGAGACGTCGCGCAGGGCGTCCTTGAGACCAGTGTGCATCCCGGCAACCGATCGGAGAGCACATTGGCGTCGATTCCGTCGCTGAACTTCCAATAAGGCGCGGATGCGCTGGGTCCAGTTCTGCACGGCCTCGTCCAGGGAACCCTCTTGGGCAATCGTCTCCGCTAGAAGGGAGGCCGGATCGTAGAGCGCCAGAACTCTTGCGCTCTTGTCCGCGGCAAGGAACGGTCCGACCTCGTCCGTCGAAACAATCCGGACAGAGGCGGCCTTGGCCTTTTCGGCGAGAGCACGCGCACTGGGGCTGTGGTCATGCCAGATCGCTGTCACTGACTATCCAATCTTGTTCAAACCCTCGGCTGTCGCGCTCACTCCCGCGCGTAGACATCCTCGTAGCGGATGATGTCGTCCTCGCCCAGATAGGAGCCGGTCTGCACCTCGATCAGCACCATCGGCACCTTGCCAGGGTTCTCCATCCGGTGGACCGCGCCGAGCGGGATGTAGACCGACTGGTTTTCGGTCACCAGCCGCACGTCCTCGTTCACCGTCACCCGCGCCGTGCCCGAGACCACGATCCAGTGCTCCGAGCGGTGGTGATGGCTTTGCAGCGACAGGGCCGCGCCGGGATGGACCACGATGCGCTTGACCTGGAAGCGCTCGCCGATGACGAGGCTCTCGAACCAGCCCCAGGGCCGGTGATCCTTGGGGAAGCTTTCCGCCTGGCGGGCGCGCTTCTCCTTCAGCGCCGCGACGGCGCGCTTGACCTCCTGCGCCCGCGACCGGTCCGCCACCAGCACCGCGTCGGGCATCGCGACCGCGATGACGTTCTCGAGCCCGATCCCGACCAGTTCCAGCCCTTCGTCCTCGGAGCGCAGCAGCGTGTCGCGGCACTCGATCGCAGTCGCAGCGCCCCCGAGCGCCACCCCGGCCTCGTCGGGCACGCTTTCGCGCCAGACCGCGTCCCAGCCGCCGAGATCGGACCAGCCGCCCGAGAACGGCACCGCCGAGAGGTTCTCGGCCGGCTCCATCACGGCGTAATCGATCGAGATGTCCTCGGCCCCGGACCAGGCCGCGGGATCGAGCCGGAGAAAGCCCAGGTCCTGACGCGCCTCGGTGACCGCCGCTCCGACCGGGCCCAAGAGCTGCGGCGCATGTGCGCGAAACGCCTCGAGGATGGTGGCCACCGAAAACAGGAAGATGCCCGCGTTCCACAGATGCGTGCCCGAGGCGACCATCTCGGCGGCACGTTCGGAATCGGGCTTCTCCACGAAGCGGGAGAGTGGAACCGGCCCGGCGCCCTCGGGCGCGGAGGCCAGTTCGAGATAGCCGTAGCCGGTTTCGGCATGGGTCGGCGTGATGCCGAAAGTGACGATCCGGCCGGCGCGCGCCGGCGTCTCGCCCTCGGCCACCGCGGCGCGGAAGGCGGCGGCGTCGGGGACGACGTGATCCGAGGGCGCGACCAGCATCAGCGCATCCGGGTTCTGGCTTTCGAGCCAGAGCGCGGCGGCGAGGATCGCGGGCGCGGTGTTGCGCCCCTCGGGCTCGATCAGCACCGCGCCGGGATCGATCCCCGCGGCGGCCAGCTGCTCGGTGACGATGAAGCGGAACTCCGCGTTGGTCAGGATCACCGGCGCCGCGAAACTCTCGCCCGAGAGCCTGCGCGCCGAGGCCTGAAAGAGTGTCTCCTCGCCCAGGAGGGGTGCAAACTGCTTTGGGTAGGATTTGCGCGAAAGCGGCCAGAGCCGTGTGCCGGAGCCGCCGCAAAGGAGAATGGGGGTGATCATGGAACCGCCCTGTCATAAAACGCCTGCGGGCGGCGGTATCGCAGCGGGTGAACTAGGGCAACCCTTGAGACAAGGATAGGCGGAATGCGAAATGATAGTGATGCACAGCCGGGGACCGATCTTGAAGGTTTTGCGTCACCTCGTATCGTTCTGGTTGCAGGGGTGCCGCGCTCCGGGAGCACCTGGGTGTTCAACGCGGCGCGCCTCGCCGCCAGAGCTGGCGGCCTAGAGACTTACGCGACCTGGATCGGGGATTATGACCCTGCCCGGCGGATGGCGCTGCATGTGGTCAAAGCTCATCGGCCAGACGATATTGATTTCGAGCCCGATATCGTCCTGACCACATGGCGCGATCGTGCAGAATGTATTGCATCTCTGGTTCGAATGAATTGGCTGAAATATGAGCGGGAGGCGATAGGCCGCGTCTGGAAATATCACGATTCCCTTTACGAATACTGGGATGCCCGCAGCCGACTTGAGACGCCTTACGATATGATCGGGTCGAGGCCCGATCTCGCGGTTCGCGGAATTGCGGGGGTACTTGGCTTAGATTTGGCGTCTGAACAATGCAGGATGATCGCCGCGGCCTTGCAGGACCTGCGCGCACCAGCGTCCGGCTCCTACGATCCGGTGACACTGCTCCATCCGCGCCATCGAAATCGTCCCGGGAGCTCCGAACCTGGGCCCGAGGACATACGCAGGCTGATTGGCGGCGACAATCTGGGACGAGGTGCGGGATCTGCAGGTTAGCGGGCGCGCAGGCTGTTCCGTTCCTGCCCGAGAAACCATTGGTACGTTTCGCGGATTCCGGCCTCTAGAGGGGTCGACGCTGTCCACCCCAGACGCGCAAGTCGACTGACATCCATCAGCTTGCGGGGGGTCCCGTCGGGTTTAGAGGCATCGAAGGTCAGGCGCCCCTCATACCGCACCACATGGGCGATGGTCTCGGCCAGTTCGCGGATGGTCACATCTGTTCCAGAGCCCACATTGATATGGCTCAGCATCGGATCGGTTTCGCGTTCGTAAACGTCCTGCGATAGGTCCATCACGAAGAGTGAGGCCTCGGCCATGTCATCGACATGCAGGAATTCCCGCCTTGGCGTCCCCGAGCCCCAGATGACAACCTCCGGCAGTCCCTGCTCGCGTGCCTCGTGGAAGCGCCTCAGAAGCGCGGGCAGCACATGGCTGTTCTCGGGATGGAAGTTGTCTCCCGGTCCGTAGAGATTGGTGGGCATGACCGAGCGGTAGTTGCGTCCGTATTGCCGATTATAGCTCTCGCAAAGCTTGATCGCGGCAATTTTTGCGATCGCATAGGGCTCGTTGGTGGGCTCCAGCGGCCCCGTAAGGAGGGCGGCCTCGGTCATCGGTTGCGGTGCGAGTTTTGGGTAGATGCAGGAGGAGCCCAGTTGGAGCAAATCCTGCACGCCTGCGACATGGGCTTCGTGTATGACATTGGTCGCGATCACCAGGTTGTCGCGGATGAACTCGGCCGGATAGCTGTTATTGGCCAAGATGCCGCCGACCTTGGCCGCTGCGAGAACAACCGCATCGGGCCGCTCGGCGGCCATGAAGTCGCGCACGGCGGATTGGTTGGTTAGATCGAGTTCCGAGGAGCTGCGGGTGATCAGCTCTACCTCGCCGCGGGCCTTCAAGCGCCGCAAGAGAGCGCCGCCGACCATACCGCGATGACCTGCAATGTAGATGCGCATGTGACCGGCTTTCATGATGCGAAAGGATGTGCCGTTGGCCTTTTCCGGCCTTGCGCCGCCGATTGCAACAGGGTGGGCTTGCGCTTGTCGGGGCAAGTATGATTTTGGGAGCCCCGAATGAGGGTCTGGATCGGTTCTTTGAGCTTAGGTCCATAGTTTCTTCCAAGGGGGCTCGATGGCCGAGCGCGGAACCGGTTTCTGGCACAAGATTTCCTCAGTCCATGACTGTGCCAGAGCCAAGGAGATCGACACGGCGCAAGACTGGCTCGATGCGGCGGTTTCTAGCCTGTCGGAGGCGGAGGAGACCCATCGCGCACGTTTCGAACTGGTAATCGAGTTGGGGCGCTTTTACGGGCTGCACGTTTCGGCTCTGGCCGATGATCCTCGAAAAGCGCCGGCACAACCCGTCACGCCAGAAAATGAAATGGACCTGGAGCGCGCCCTCAGACGCGACCCCTCGCAGGCCGACCTATGGGTTACGTTAGCCGCGATCAACCGCCGCCAAGGAAGCGATGCTCGCGCACATCTCTTGCTGCGGCGTACCTGTGCTTCGCACTTTTTGGAAGCATGCGGCGAGGCGCAGCAGATGCTCGCATCTTGGATCGCGGAGACTTATGGCTTGGGCTCAGATACCGCTGAGGTGGCAGGGACCGAAATCGCATGATTCATATAGTCACGACGATCGGCGCATTGCACGAGGCAGACCGGCTACCGATCGCGAACGCGCTACGCCGCAATCTTTCTCTACCGGGCGTGTCACGCATCGTTGTGCTTTCGGAAGCTGATGCGGGCTGGCTTCGCGAGATTGATGACAGCGGACAGCTTGCGGTGGAGCACATCTCTGCACGGCCGACGTTTGGCGATCTCATTGCCCAAGCCAATGCTGAATTATCCTTGGGCGCGCAGGCTGTTTGCATCTGTAATTCTGATATCAGTTTAGCTTCGCAAGATGATGCGTCGCAAATCGTCGATCTTCTCTCCATCCTGAATGCCGACGGAGGCAATCCGGCGGTACTGGCGCTGACTCGGCACGAATTTAATAATAACAAGGCTGAACTTACTCTCTATCACGATGAAAATGGCTTGCCCAACACGATCTCGACAGACCTTTGGGCCTTCTCCTCTCCGCTCAAGGTCTCGCGCAACCTGTTCTACCCCCTCAGCGAGATGAACAGCGATATGATGCTGATCCATGATTTGGTCTCGAGCGGACACCGGTTGTTCAATCCTTGCCTCGATATCATCGCTTTGCATCACGAAGAGACGAAACAAGAGTCATTCTACAACGCGCTGAACGCGCGTGAATCTACGAAGTCGCTACTTTATCGACATGCCTGTCAAAATCACATTGACCCCTGGAATTACTTTGGTGTGCCTTGGACGCGTTCAGACTGGCTGCGCGTCGGTTACCGGCCGTCGCCAAACAGCACCCATGGTCGGCAGATGCTCTTGGCGGTTCCAAAAGTGGCTGAAGTCCGCTTGGCCTCCGAAATCGCGGATCTTGCTGTGCTTAGCCAGAAGCTGGATCTGGAGATCCAGATCCTGACAGATTTCGATCCGGATATGCTGGTCCGCCAGCACGCCACGACCCTTGCAGCTGCGCCGCGAATGTGGTTCGCCCGTCCCCGCAATGGAGTGCTAAATGCTCGCCGAGCCTTTTTGGAAGGCGCGCAATCCAATTTCGAGCGTGTGGCATTCGTCAGCGATCCAGCCCGCATAGATGAGACGTTGCTGGCTGCCTCGGACGCGGTCTTTGTCACTCTGCATCCTGCCCCCTTGCCGCAGGTTCCGCCACGCTTCGGCTGTACGTTGGTCACCTCGGTCTTCCGCTCCGACCGGTTCATCGCCGGGTTTCTAGCCAATTGCCGGGACTTGCGTGGCTATGACCGGATGATCGAGCATGTGTTCTTAGTATCCAACCTCTCGGCAACGGAACTGGACTGTTTTGACTCCCTTCTGAAGCAGAAATGTAATGCCTTGATAATATGGCATAAAAAGGACCCTGGACTTTACGAATGTTGGAACATTGGCATCCGCGTCGCTCGGACTGATTACGTGTCCAACGCTAATGTCGATGATCTGCGCGATCCAGACCATGTGGTGGCGTTGGTACAAGATCTGGAGACACATCCGGATTGCTACGTCGCAGCAACGGCCCTGAATCCATTTACCGAGTTCCCCGCCGAAGGTACCCTCCCCGAGGATCGTTCGGCATGGTATTCTGATCAAGCTGGGCGCTTCGGGTTTTTCGACATCGCCCTTTTGTCAGAGACCGAGCCACCAAAGCTTGTAGCTCACAATATGCCCCATTGCATGCCGGTTTGGCGCCGGGAGCTTCACATGCGGTTTGGCTGGTTCGATGAAGATCGATACGGTACATATGCCGACTGGGCTTTCTGGTTGAAGGTACTGCAATTCGGCGGTCAAGGATGGATGAATGAGCGACCACTAGGATTTTATTTTGTCAATCCGACCTCGCACAATCGGCGCGGTACCGACCTTGAGCGGCTACACAATGTCGTTGAGGAGGATTTCGTAGAGACATTCGTTGCCCGCCGCGATCGGCGCCCCCCGGTGCAACCGTCATTGTCGGGACAGCCCCGCAAGCTCATCCTCCATGGAAAGAACAGTGATTTTGGTCAACACCGGAACAGTTTCAATTCGCTCATCCATGCGCTCGCCCCGCTAGAACGGGCCGTGGACGATAAAGATGGGGTTCTCTTTATACCATTTTTGGAACGTCAATTCGTTTGGGGAACTAACGTTGGCGAAGCGGGGTCTATCGAACCAGCTCCGATTGAAAGACCTTGGATCGGTATCCTGCACGTGCCCTTTGAAGCCCCGGACTGGTTTAATCCCGCAATTCATCCAGAAAACTTTATGGCGAGCGAACTATTTCAACGCTCACGTCATTCGTGTCGCGGCATTCTAACCTTGGCGCGAGATCTGGAAGCCGATCTGCGGCAATATGATCCCGATCTGCCTACACTTTCAGTCCTTCATCCCACCAGTCTCGACGTATGTCCTTTCGATCTTCACGCCTACAGAGCGAATCCGACAGTTGTCCAGGTTGGTGATTGGCTTCGCAGGTTGCAGGCAATCCATCGTCTGCGTGCGATCGGCCATAAGCGGGTCATGCTGCTCAAGCATTTGACCTCCACCTATCTGGACACTGAAATTGCGATCTTCGGCGATCACCGAGATCCCGCTGTAGAGATGGTCGATTATATCTCAAACGACAATTACGATTCACTGCTTTCGTCTGCTGCAGTGCTGTGCCTACTGTATGGAACAGCGGCGAATAATGTTGTCATCGAGTGCATCGCCCGTGCCACGCCGATTCTGATCAACCCGCTGCCCGCCGTGGTTGAGTATCTGGGTCGCAATTATCCACTTTATGTCGCCGATGAAGCAGAGGCAGACGAGGCCTTGGCTCAGCCCGAGAGCATTGAAGCTGCGCATACCTACCTGCTGAAGCGTCGCAACGAGATTGACCTATCATATGCAAGGTTCTGCCGTGACGTTGCGGCGTCCAACCTGTATGCGACGCTATGAACAAGGAAAGAACCGCTCTATGCCACAGTTGGTTGCTTCGACAAACAGGCGCATTCTCGTTCTGGCGAATTGCACGCATCATAGCATCGCTCTTGCGCTGCGTTCGTCGGGGATGTTTGGCACTGTGCAGTCTGCGGAACTCTACAGCATGTCAAAGGAAGAGCGCAGCCGACTGTCCGAAAAGCTAGATCAATTCGACGCGATAGTGACAATTGAGCACGCTGAATGGGCAGGCCCTTTGGCGACTCAAATGCTGCGCGAGCGCTTGGGTGATCGGCTGCTAATCCTGCCAACCCCTTTCTTTTCAGGTCTGACGCCAGACATGGTCTACCTGAACTACCAATCCGAAATCGCGCGCTCTACAGCCGTTCTAGGCGATTATCACAGCGCGTTAGTGTTGGCGGATGTGCAATCGGGGTTAAGCGTAGACGAAACGACGCAGCGTTACGCAAGCGGAACGACATTTGAACAGCTTGATGTAAAGGCAGTATGGCAAGCCAGCTTAAATGAATTGAAAGTGCGCGAGGCGAGTTGTGATATAACGCTAAGTGATTTTATAGAAAGAGCGACTGCTGATGGCTCGATTTCCGAGCAATTCTTATCTTTCAATCATCCAGCCGAAGGCTTGATATCTCATATTGCAAGACAAGCAATTTTTCGACTGACAGGGCAAGCTGTTGATGGCGTTTTGATAACGCCCGCTCAGCATAATCTCTATGCGGACGCCTATTGGCCTATGCATGCGGCGGTCGCTGAAATTCTTGGTTTGCCGCGGCCTACGAAAAACCGCTTCAAGCAGCCGAAGCGTATGGGTGAAGCATTCCTAAACATTGAAGATTTTGCTCGACTGAGTGCCGAATTCTTCTTAAAGGATCGAGCTCCAGAAGGGTTCTCAATAGTTACTCCACACTATGTTCAAAACAACTTGAAAACTATCGATACGCCAAGTGTGCGGAAAGTGGAAAATTCCCAGAGGAGCTCTGATAGACATCAAATGAAAACGAGTAAGGTCAAACGCAATATGACCACTGATCCACAACAGCTTATAATGACGCATCTTGGTCGCAGCGGTTCGACTGTTTTGGCCCAGCTTCTTAAAAGCCACTCACGCATCACCTGGTTGGATGAATATTTTTCTTTAAAGTGGATCCGAGACAAGTCGACGTATAATTTCACGCGCGAGCAGATGTCGAAAATGATCGCGGAGGAGGTTGCCAAGATTCGTGAAGGTCAGCCTAATGAGATTGTTGGGCATGAAATCAAGCTTATGAATTTCCTTCAAAACCCCAGCTGTAATCTGATCGATTACGCCAAGGCTTACACTGATCCTGCGCAATATCGTCACGTTGTTTTGCGTCGTCGTAACGTGCTTAAGCGGATTTGCAGCGTTCACAAGGCTGCGCAGACTAAGACCTATCACCTATCCGGTGACGATATGACTTACAGGACTAAAACTTTTAAGCTTGATTTCAAGAATCTTGTTGATTTTGACACAGGTCAACGCGCAGCGACCTTTCCAGAGTTGATTGATAAGGCACTTGAACGCGAAGATCAGTATTTACGGAATTTTCACAGCGTCGGTATCCGCTATCTAGAGCTTTGGTATGAAGATGATATCTCTGAGGATCCAACCCAAGCCTATCGCAAAGTTCTTAATTTCCTAGGTCTTGACTTTCAGCCTGCCTCGCCGCGTCTTTCCAAGACCGGTGGTAGCCTGAAAAATGAACTAAGTAATTACGACATCCTAGAAGACCAAATGCGTGGAACGCGCTACGAATGGATGCTTGACTGACGAAAAGCCAAAGCACTCTCGAACCTTCAAATATGTAGGCCTCATGAAGAAAGCTCTCATCACAGGGATTACCGGCCAGGACGGCTCCTACCTCGCCGAGTTTCTGCTGGAAAAAGGCTACGAGGTGCATGGCATCAAGCGCCGCGCCTCGTCCTTCAACACCCAGCGGATCGACCATGTCTACCAGGATCCGCACGAAACGCGGCCCAAGCTCAAGCTGCACTATGGTGATCTGACCGATACCTCGAACCTGACGCGCATTCTCAGCGAGGTGCGCCCCGATGAGGTCTACAATCTCGGGGCCCAGAGCCATGTCGCGGTGAGCTTCGAAGCCCCGGAATACACCGCCGATGTCGACGCGATCGGAACCCTTCGCCTGCTCGAGGCGATCCGGTTTCTCGGGATGGAGAAGACCACTAGGTTCTACCAGGCGTCTACCTCGGAGCTTTACGGTCTGGTGCAGGAAATTCCCCAGCGCGAAACCACGCCGTTTCATCCGCGGTCGCCCTATGCGGTTGCCAAGATGTATGCCTATTGGATTTGCGTGAACTACCGCGAAGCCTACGGAATGTATGCCTGCAACGGGATTCTCTTCAATCACGAGAGCCCGCGTCGGGGTGAGACCTTCGTCACGCGCAAGATCACTCGTGGGCTCGCGAATATCGCTCAGGGGCATGAAGACTGTCTCTACATGGGCAATATCGATGCCTTGCGCGACTGGGGCCATGCCAAGGACTACGTGCGGATGCAGTGGATGATGCTCCAGCAGGAAACGCCACAGGATTTCGTCATCGCCACGGGGCAGCAATACTCCGTGCGCGAGTTCATTACCTGGGCAGCCTCGGACCTCGGAATAAGCTTGGCGTTTTCCGGTGAAGGCGTCGAGGAAATCGGCACCGTCACGTCTGTCGAGGGCGATTTCGCTCCCGCTGTGCGGCCGGGCGACGTGATCGTGCGGATCGACCCGCGCTATTTCCGACCGGCCGAGGTCGAGACGCTTCTGGGCGATCCCTCCAAGGCCAAATCGGAACTGGGCTGGGAGCCTGAGATCACCGCCCGCGAGATGTGCTCCGAGATGGTTGCTGCCGACCTCTCGGTCGCGCAGCGCCACGCGCTGTTGCTGACGCATGGCTATGACGTGCCGATCTCGTTGGAGGATGAGCGGTGAGCGACGGCCGCACCTACATGTTGAAAACTCTCTCCGGTCTGCGGCCAATGTCAGATCTCTACGGGCATACCAATCTGTTCGAAGATTTCTGGCTCTCTGCGGATCCTCAGAGCCGTGCGCGGTTTTCGGTGGCTCCGACAGACCGGGGCATGCGTCTGGAACTGGCTGACGGTGATACGGCGCGCTGGGTCTGCCTGGCCTGGCGCGAACCGGTCGATCGCTGGCGTGGGGCCGGACGTTTCGGTTTTCATATCCACGCACGGTCTGAGGGCTTCTTCGCCTGTCATCCGAGCTTCCGCCATGTCCGTCCGGCTGGCCACGAGGATGTCTTTACCCCGCACCATCTGCTCTTTACCGGCGGAGAGCAGGAGATGACGGCGGAGATCCCGGTCGATTCGGCTCGACTCGAGACCGCCCAGCGGATCGAAGTGACGTTGTTTCTTCACACCGATCACTTCAAAGCGGAGTTTCTGAACCTGGCGTCTGTCCGGCTGGACTGAGCTCAGCCTGCTTTCACGCCGCTTCGAGCGTTTGCGCGAGCGCCCGGGGCAGGGCGGCGCCAAGTCTGGCGCGCTCCTCCTGCCAATGTGCGTCTGTTGTGAGGAGCGCTCGCAACCGCTCTTGAGTGGCCCGGTAGGCCTCAAAGACTGTCATCGAGAAGTCCTGGGACAGGACCTTGTCCCGCGCCTCTTCCGGAGAGAGGCCAAAAAGGTTGATCCAGCTCTCGCTGGGCAGGTCGAGCTGGTGCAGCCGATGTCCGGGAGAGGCATAATACAGCGGCAACCCGCCGCAGGCGAAAGCGTCGAAGAGCTTTTCCGTCAGATAGAGCGGTTGGTGCGTGTTCTCGAGTGCGCCGATGATGCGGGCCCGTCCATCGAGGATCACCAGCTTGTCGATATGCCAATCCGGTGCGGCTTGACGCCTCTGGCCGCCATGCCAGCTTCGGCCGAGCCGTTCGGTGATCTCGTCCGGGCACGCGATCGCAAGTTCGGTGCGCCAGGCACAGAGCCCGGTCAGGTCGCCTTCCGGCCAGTGGCGATGATGATGCGGTTCGGGACGGCGCTCGAACATGAAGCTGATGCCGACGGTCCGCGCTTCGAAATCCGCGCGCCACGCGGCCGCGCTCCGCGCCGCGTTTCGGGCGAAGCGGGCCGCATAGGCATTGGCGAAGCGGTGATCGGTGAGGACGTAATACGGAATGTGTTCAAAGGCGAAGAGATCCGGGCAGGTTTGATGACTGAGCTGGAGGACAGGAAGCGCGCCATACTCGGTCTCGACGATGATCTGCCGGTCGAGCGGGCGCGCCCCCCAGATCGTATCCCAGAAGGGTTCTTCCGACAGAAGGACGACAGGGCGGCGACGCAGCCGCCAGTCTTCGACCACCGCGCGGGAGGCCTGATTGATATCGAGCACATGCGCGAAGACATAAAGATCGGCCTCTTCGGGACGCGACACCAAAGCGATCTTGCCTTCGAAGAGCGGCGCGAGAGCGGGGTAACTGAGCGGCGTGCGGCGAATATGGGCGCCGCTGGCAAAGACCCGGATCATCCGTTCCAGAGCCGCGCGTAGAGTTCGTCGAAATAATCCGGCCCCGGCAATGCGGCTTCGAGATGAAGCTGTTGCTTTGCAAGGCCCGTGGCGAGCGCATCGCTGATCGCCCGGCCGCGGCAGCTGGCATGCCATGCCAGAAAGGCCCGCGTGTCCGCCGGGGATCCGGCCTGAATGATGCGAAGAAGCTCCGACGTCGGACCCTGCCCGTTGGCGGCGTCCGGCGCTACGTCCAGAAGGGCGCGCGCTGCGGCGCAAAGCGCCTCGATCCGCCTCGGGTCGGCCCAGCAGAGCGCCGCATCACAGCGCGAGATCAGCGCTTCTGCCGGGACCACCTCGTCGGTCAGATGCCGCGCGGTGTAGAAGAGCGCCTCCGGAGCGGTGCAGGAGGGTAGGGGTGGCGCCAGGAGAGGGGTCGCCACATACACAGCATGCCGAGCCGTCGCGAGTATGGTGTCCCAGTTGGACCAGAGCGTGTCGAACCCGCCCTCCGACCAGTCCTTGAGCCACGCTGCGTCGCAGGCATGGACCAGCCGCGCGGGGTTTGGCGTCAACGCCTGCATCGACGCGGCCGTGGTGACGCTTTCGACCGTGTCCGGTGCAGCCACAGTGGCCAGACCGTGTCCCAGGGAAAAGCTCAGCGCGGCGACCACTAGGTCGGGAGCATCCCCCGCAAGAGACTGCCGCAGCTCCGCGACGCCTTGCGGCACAACCCGCTCTTCGGGCGTGAACCATAGCCCGAACCCGGCTCCTTCGGCCCGAAGCAGTGCCGCGGGCTGTCGTGGAGCGGCAGCATCGAGTCGGATGAGAGAGACATCACATTGCGCGCTCTCCCGCGCGGCGAAGGACTCAAGCCGGGCCAGCGTGCCGTCTTCCGACCCGAAATCGGCCAGGAGCACTCGGTCGCCGGGTCGGATCGCGGTCGCAAGTCGTTGCAGCGCGCCCGTCAAGTTTGCCACGTCGTTTCGGCACAGCATCAGAAAAGTCAGGGTCATGCTGCACGTGTCCTTGCCATCAAATCCGCCAGGCGCAAGGCCAGGATGGGGTCGGACACGGCAAGCGCGTGGTAGCGCCGCGCATCCAGATGACAGGTGAGAAACTCTCTGATCCCGTGCTCGAATGCGGCCAGTGTCTCGGGATCAATGCGGCTCCGCGCCCAGTCGAACAGCCCTGCCGAGAACCGAAAGAAGGCAAGCCAGAGCGGCTCGGCAGCCGCGCCTGCCGTCTCCAGGCGCGCGGCAGCGGCGGCGAGCGCTTTGAAGAGGCAAAGTCGGTCGCGCCCCCGGCGATCCGTGAGCCGCGCGCCGTCCTCGGGCACGCGATGCAGCGCGCAAACCCTGTTCGAGACCAGGATGCGGTCCGCAGCGGCAAAGGAGCCCCAATGCAGCTCGATATCGTTATGGACCGGGATCTCGGTGCAGCGCAGATCATGCGCGCGTAGAAAATCGGTCCGGTAAATCTTGTTCCAAGGGTAGTTCGCGGTCTCGGCCAAATGGGCGTGCGCTGCGCGGGATGGCTCCTGCAACAGGCCGAAGCTACAGTCGGCCAGTCGCCAGAGTGCGTCATCGACAGGCAACTGTCCCCAGCCCCCGCCGATCGCGACCCGGCTGTCGGCATGGCGAAACAGACAGAAATCAAAGACCTCGCGGGCCACCGCGCGCCAAAGCCGCGCGATCTCTTCTGTCAGCGCATCGTCGGCATCGAAGAACAGCACGTGACTGGTGCGGACACGCTCCAGCGCGCGGTTGCGGGCGTGACCCGCCCCGCGGGCAGTCCGTTCGCGCAAAAGCTCGACGCCCGCCCCGCAGGGCAATCGCCGTGGAAGGTCCGGTTTCTCCCGCGAACCGTCATCGGACACGATCACATGGTCGAAGATCTCAAGCGCATTGGCCTGGTTCAGCAGGTGACGCAAGCTCGGCACGTCATCGTGCACGGGAATGGCGAGAGTCAGTCCGGGAGCACTCATACCAGGAAGACGCGCAGATCCGCGATCGAGAGGCGGAACGTCTCGGTCGGCAGAAAGATCACCAACTGCCGCCAAGGTGCGGTGACCGGCAGCCGGTCTCGATAGGGCAGAGCCAGCGCGTCGAGATGGGTGCTTTCCTCGGGATGCAGAAGGATGTGCTTGTCGAAGAAGCAGTCCTCGAAGCCTTCCGGCGTGCCGGAACGCAGGCATGCCCTGAGGAGGATCATCTCCGGCGCGACGCCACGCAGGGCGAAGCCCAGAACGCCCATCTCGGAGAGATCGCCTGCATGAAAGTCGAGATGCAGCGCGATCCAGTCCCCGGGACCGGACATCTCTGCATCGACTTCGAGCAGACGGCCTTCGGGTGAACCGTACCGCCCGGACAGTCCTAGCGCCGGATCTGAATTGAGCATGAACCCGGGCGCGATGCGAGTCTTGGAGGACAACGTACCGTCACGGCTCTGACCGGACACGAGCGCGAGCAGATGATTGGCCTGGCCGTCCGGACCCAAGGCGATGCTGCCGGAGTTGCGGCGGTTCCAGAACATGGCGGGACCCTAAAAACTGAGCGTTCACCCGGTTGGTAGAGCGGACGTCGCGAGATGTCTATTCCCTAGAAAACTACATAATTTTCATTATGAGAGATATAAGGCTCAATAGGAGTGACCGATCCGACCCGCCCGCAATGGACAGGCCACCCTTGCCAGTTGGCGCAGGAGAGGCGCGGGCGCGCGAGACCGGAATCGTGGTGGCATATCTGCCCGGTCGCCGCGCCGCGTAGCTGGTCGCATCTCGCGCCGTGGCCGCGCGTCCTAGTGGGTGCAGCTCTGGCGCATCCCGCGCGGTTTCTCGGCCTCCTGGTCGCGCGGTTTCTCGGTATCGAGCGAGGCGCCGTTACCTCGCATCATGGGACATTTTGCATGATGCGCGGTCGAACATGATGCGACACATGCAAGCGCTTGGATTCATTGGGGAATGTGGGACTGGTCGCATGATGCGCCGTGTCACATGATGTAGCAAAACGCTGTAAGTGACGGAAAACATTAGTCTTTTGGCTTCGGGTCCTTCCGGTGGGTCGCGGCGTCAGGCGGGGGCACGGAACCCCGTTTGGTGCGCAATCTCAGATTGGCTTCAGGAAGACTGGAATGGGCTCTTGGTCGGTGCGCACGGTCCCGTCCAGCATAAACTAGGGAATCTGCCATCATGCGCTTCACGCCATGATGCTCGGTGAGCCATCATGTGATCGTCGGCATCAGAGCCGTATTGGATGCAGGAAAAAGAGCCGCGCGCGGCCCGCGGAACGGGAACCCCGCTTTCATCTGTCCCGAAATATCCCGGAGAGCACGAGAGGCAGCGTCTCTCGTCGGCGCCAGGGGCGCCGCTCTATCTCTTGGTCAGCCGGTCGATCGCCGCGAGGCCCTGGAGGAGGGCGCCGAGGCGGTCGATCTCGACCATGTTGGGGCCGTCGGAGGGGGCGGTGTCGGGGCTCTCGTGGGTCTCGATGAAGACCGCCGCGCAGCCCACCGCGACGGCGGCGCGGGCCAGGGGCTCGACGAACTCGCGCTGCCCGCCCGAGGACGCGCCCTGCCCGCCGGGCAGTTGCACCGAATGGGTGGCGTCGAAGACCACCGGGTAGCCGGTCCGCGCCATGATCGGCAACGCGCGCATGTCCGAGACCAGCATGTTGTAGCCGAAGCTCGCGCCGCGCTCGCAAAGCATCACCCGCTCGTTGCCGGTCGAGGCGATCTTGGCGGCCACGTTCTCCATGTCCCAGGGCGCCAGGAACTGGCCCTTCTTGACGTTGATCGCGGCACCGGTCTCGCCCGCCGCCAGGAGAAGATCGGTCTGGCGCGACAGAAAGGCCGGGATCTGCAGGATGTCGACCACCTCGGCCACCGGCGCGCAGTGATCGGGCGCGTGCACATCGGTGAGAACCGGCACGCCGAACTCGGCGCGGATCGTCGAGAGGATCGAGAGCCCCTCCTCCATGCCGAGGCCGCGCTTGCCCGAGAGCGAGGAGCGGTTGGCCTTGTCGTAGCTCGACTTGAAGACCCAAGCCATGCCCGCCGCCTCGGCGGCCTCGGCGATCCGACCCGCGAGCATGCGGGCGTGATCGAGGCTCTCGAGCTGGCAGGGCCCGGCGATCAGCATCAGGGGCCGGTCGTTCCCGACCTGTATACTGCCGATATTCACGGCCTTCGTTTCCGACGTCATGCGATCCCCTCCCGTTCCAGCACCGCCTCGATCCGCGCCACGTCGACGGGGTTGTTCAGCTCCCAGAAGACCCGGCCGCGGGCCTCGACCGGCACGCAGGCGACCTCCCAGCCGTTCTCGAGAAAACGCAGCTGTTCGAGCCCCTCGGCGCGCTCCAAGGGCCCCTCGTCCCAGGCGGCATAGGCGGCCAGCGCCGCGGGCCGGTAGGCGTAGATGCCGACATGGTGCCAGACCACCGGCGGGCTTTCGAGCTTGCCGACATAGGGCAGCACTTCCTTGGAGAAATAGAGCGCGGTGCCGTCTCCGCGCATCACCGCGGTGGTGCCGCCGACCCGGCCGGCATGGCGGTCGGAGATGAAATTGGCCAGCGTCGCGGGTTCGGTCAGCAGCACGGGCGTCGCCATCTGCGCCTCGGGCTTGGCGCGCATCGCGGCGATCAGCGCCTCGACGAACCAGGGCGGGGTGAGCGGCGCGTCGCCCTGCAGGTTGACCACCAGCTCCGGCGCGCGGTCGAGCTGCGCCAGCCCCTCGGCGCAGCGCTCGGTGCCGTTGCGCGCGGCGCTGCTGGTCATCAGCACCTCGGCGCCGAAGCCCTGCGCCGCGTCGCGGATGCGGTCGTCATCGGTCAGGACGCAGACCCGCTCGACGCCCTCGGCGGCCATCGCCGCCTCCCAGCTGCGCTGGATCAGGCTCTTGGCCTCGCCGGTGGCGCCGCGAAGCTCGACGAGCGGCTTGCCGGGATAGCGGGTCGAGGCGTAGCGGGCGGGGATGAAGACGGTGACGCTCATGCCACGCCCGCCCGGAGCGCGTCATGGATATGGACGAGCCCTTTCAGGCGTCCTCCCGCATCCACCGCGAAGATGGTGGTGATCTTTCTCTCGTTCATCAGTCCCAAGGCCTCCACCAGCAGGATATCGGGCGAGACGGTGAGCGGCGAGCGGGTCGCGACCTCGCCCGCGCGGCGCTCCATCAGCCCGTCGAGATTGCGGCGCAGGTCGCCGTCGGTGATGACGCCCTCGAGCCGGTCGCCCGCGACCACCGCGACGGTGCCGAAGCCCTTGCGGCTCATCTCGAGAAGCGTGTCGCCCATCGCCGTCTCGGGGCCGACCCGGGGGATCTCCTCGCCCACATGCATCACCGCGCCCACGGTCAGGAGCTGCGCGCCGAGCGTGCCGCCGGGATGGAAGTCGCGGAACTGGGCGCTGTCGAAGCCCCGCGCCTCCATCAGCGCCACCGCGAGCGCGTCGCCCAGGGCCAGCGTGCAGGTGGTCGAGGTGGTGGGCGCGAGCCTGAGCGCGCAGGCCTCTGGCGCGTCGGGCAGGAGCAGCACGTGATCGGCCTGGCCCGCGAGCGTCGAGCCGGGATTGCGGGTGATCGCCACCATCGGCACCCGGAAGCGGCGGGTATGGGCGATGATGTCGGCAAGCTCGCGGGTCTCGCCGGAGTTCGAGATCAGGATCACCGCGTCGTCGCCGGTGATCATGCCGAGATCGCCATGGCTCGCCTCGCCGGGATGCACGAACTGCGCCGGGCTGCCGGTCGAGGCCAGGGTGGCGGCGATCTTGGCGCCGACATGGCCGGATTTGCCCATGCCCGAGACCACGATCCGGCCGCGGACGCCCAGGAGCCGGGCCACCACCGCGTCGATCTCGGGTCCGAGCGTCTCGCCCATCTGCCAGAGCGCGGCGGCCTCGGTGGCGAGCACCTGTCTCGCGGTCTCCTGCGCCGAGAGCGTCATCCGGGGGGGCCTTTCCAAGGGGCGGTTCCCTCCCTCTTAGGCAAGCGGGCGGGCGGTGCCAAGCCGGGCGCTTCCGGGTGGCGCCCGGCCGTGCTAGGGCGCGGTCCCAAGAGCAACAGGCATCGGGAGACGGGGCAGATGGGCGAGACGCGGCATGTGCTGGTGACGGGGGGCGCGGGCTATATCGGCAGCCATGCCTGCAAGGCGCTGAAGGCGGCGGGCTTCGTGCCGGTCACCTATGACAACCTCTCGACCGGCTGGCGGCAGGCGGTGAAGTTCGGGCCCCTGGTCGAGGGCGGGCTCGAGGACCGCGCCGCGCTGGACCGGGCCTTCGCCGAGTACCGCCCCGAGGCGGTCATGCATTTCGCCGCCCTCTCCCAGGTCGGCGAGGCGATGTCCGAGCCGGGCCGCTACTGGCGCAACAATGTCGCGGGCTCGCTGACGCTCCTGGAGGCGATGGTGGCGGCGGGCTGCCGGCGGATGGTCTTCTCCTCGACCTGCGCAACCTATGGCGAGCATGACAACGTGGTGCTCGACGAGACCACGCCGCAGGAGCCGCTCAACGCCTATGGCGCGTCGAAGCGGGCGATCGAGGACATGCTGCGGGATTTCGGCGCGGCGCACGGGCTCGAGGCGGTGATCTTCCGCTATTTCAACGTGGCGGGCGCCGATCCCGAGGCCGAGGTCGGCGAGTTCCACCGCCCCGAGACGCATCTCATCCCGGTGATGCTCGAGGCGATCGAGGGCAAGCGCGCGGCGCTGACCATCCATGGCAGCGATTACGACACGCCCGACGGCACCTGCATCCGCGACTACGTGCATGTCTGCGACCTGGTCGACGCGCATGTGCTGGGGGTGAACTGGCTTCTGGAGGGCAAGGGCAGCCGGGTCTTCAACCTCGGCACCGGGCGCGGCTTCTCGGTCCGCGAGGTGATCGACGCCTCGCGCGCGGTGACCAACCGCGAGGTGCCGCATTCCGAGGGCCCGCGCCGGGCGGGCGACGCCACCAAGCTCGTCTCGGGCTCGACCCGCGCGGTCGAGGAGCTGGGCTGGACGCCCCGGCACTCCACGCTGGCCACGATGATCGCCGACGCCTGGCGCTGGCAGCAGAGCGGGTCCTACACGGAATAGGTCGGCGCGCCGGGAAGGCGCGCCCCTTGCGGGCCGCGCCTTGCGAGAGGCGCCGCCCGGTGCGGGTCGGGGGCGCACGCAAAAAGAGGCCGCGGCGGGCGCGACCTCTTCGGATGCGGGACGGGTCCCGGGATCAGGCTGTCTGGTCGGCCTCGGCCTCGGGTTCGGCCTCCGAGGCGCGACCGGCGAGGAAGGCGCGGGCGGCGGCGCGGGGGTTCTTGACCTCGCCCGCGGCGATGGCCTCGAGGATGCGGATGGCAAGCTTGCCGTGCATCCGCGCGGCGCGGGGGCCGTTCTGGCCTCCGGCGATCTTGGCGGCGCGGCGGCGGACCTGCTTGGCGTTCAGCGAGCGCGGGCCGGCGGCCGTTCCGGTTTCGGGGGTCTCAGTGTCGGTGTCGCTCATGGGATACTCGCTTTGTGACGTATCGCGTCGATGGCCGTCCGGCGCCTGCCGGGCGGAGTGACCTCTGGCCGCGCGCGCCTGCCGCGCGGGGGCTGTCACCGACCGCAAACGATAGACACCGCCGACACCGCCGTCGAGAGCCCGCGCGGGCGGAGCCGCCGTTTTCCCGCTGCCGGTGTCCGTCCCGCCGCGCCCAGCCCGCGTTGACAGCCCCTGTCCCAGACCGCATGACATCTGCCACAGGCACCATCAGGGAGACGCCCATGAAAATCGCGATGATCGGCACCGGCTATGTGGGGCTCGTCTCGGGCGTCTGTTTCTCGGATTTCGGCCATGACGTGGTTTGCGTCGACAAGGACCCGCGCAAGATCGAGATGCTGGAAGCGGGCAAGGTGCCGATCTACGAGCCGGGGCTCGACACGCTCATGGCGCGCAACGTGGAAGCCGGGCGGCTCTCCTTCACCCGCGACATCAAGACCGCCGTGGACGGGGCCGACGCGGTCTTCATCGCGGTGGGGACGCCGACGCGGCGCGGCGACGGGCATGCCGACCTGACCTATGTGATGGCCGCCGCCGAGGAGATCGCCCGGGCCGCCGACCACTATATCGTCATCGTCACCAAATCGACCGTGCCGGTGGGCACCAACGCGGCGGTGCGCGAGACCGTGGCGCGGGCCAATCCGGACCTCGCGTTTGACGTCGCCTCGAACCCCGAGTTCCTGCGCGAGGGCGCGGCGATCGACGATTTCATGAAACCCGACCGGGTCGTGGTCGGCGTCGAGAGCGACCGCGCGGCGGAGGTGATGCAGGCGATCTACCGCCCGCTCTACCTGCGCGACTTCCCCATCGTGATCACCGATCTCGCCTCGGCCGAGATGATCAAATACGCCGCCAACGCCTTTCTCGCGACCAAGATCACCTTCATCAACGAGATCGCCGCGCTCTGCGAGAAGGTCGGCGCCGACGTCAAGCAGGTCTCCAAGGGGATGGGGCTCGACGGGCGCATCGGCAAGACCTTCCTGCATGCGGGTCCGGGCTATGGCGGCTCGTGTTTTCCCAAGGATACCAAGGCGCTGGCCCGGATCGGGCAGGATCACGCCAGCCCCGTCTCGATCGTCGAGACGGTGATCAAGGTCAACGAGGACACCAAGCGGCGGATGATCGACAAGCTGATGGATCTCGCCGGTGGCAGCGTCAACGGCAAGACCGTCGCGGTGCTCGGCGTGACCTTCAAGCCCAATACCGACGACATGCGCGACGCGCCCTCGCTGACCATCGTGCCGGCGCTCGTCGGCGGCGGCGCCACGGTGCGGGTGGTCGACCCGCAGGGCAAGCGCGAGGGCGAGGCGCTCCTGCCCGGCGCGGCCTGGCACGACGACCCCTATGCGGCCGCGGAGGGCGCTGACCTTCTGGTCATCCTGACCGAGTGGAACGAGTTCCGCGCCCTCGACCTCAGGCGTCTCGCGGGCGCGATGGCGGAGCCCCGGCTCGCCGATCTGCGCAATATCTATTCCTCCGAGGCCGCGCATGAGGCGGGCTTCACCGCCTATGACAGCATCGGGCGCGCGGGTTTTCCCGCCGCCTGAGACCCTGACCCGAGGAGACCTGCCATGGCCCCGAAATTCGGCACATCGGGCCTGCGCGGCCTCGTCACCGAGCTGACGCCCGCGCTGGTCGCGGATCACGTGGCGGGCTTTCTCGCCGCCTGCGAGACCGGCGGCGCGGTCTGGGTCGGGCGCGACCTGCGCCCCTCTTCGCCGGAGATCGCCGAGCAGGTGATCGCCACCTGCCGCGGGCGCGGCGTGGACGTGGTGGATGCGGGCGTGCTGCCGACCCCGGCGCTGGCGCTC
>NZ_JBHTMU010000050.1:0-24529 GCF_042679605.1 Litorisediminicola beolgyonensis | reverse complement strand
GGTCAGGCCTTCGACCACAACAACGCCCACGTTGTCGGCTTTTTCATGTACCAGAAGGTGCGGTATTTCGCTCATGGCGATCTCCTTGAGTTAGGGTCTGAGAATGAGTTTCGGCGCGGCCACGAGGCCCGCGCGGATATCGGCAAAGGCGCGCGCGCCCTCGGACAGCGGCCGGATCTCGGTCCAGTCGAGCGCGCCGAGACGGCCGTCGAACATCGCTTGCGCGGTGTCGCGGAAATCCTGCGCGGTGTAGGTATAGGTGCCGGTGAAGGTGATCTCCTGCAGCGTCAGCCGCCGGATATCGAGCCCGCCCTCGGCGCTGCCGAGCCCGATATGCACGATCACCCCGCCGGGCCGGACCTTGGCCGAGGCCTGCGCCCGCGTCGCGGCATAGCCCACCCCGTCGACGACGATGTCGAAAGGCGCGGCGTCCTCCAGGTCTTCGGGCGCGACCGCGTCGATCCCGCAGGTCTCGCGGATATAGTCGCGGCGGGCAGCGCTCGGCTCGCAGAGCGTCACCGATCCGACCCCTTGCGCCAGGAGTGACAGCGCCGCGCCGAGCCCGATCGCGCCGCCACCGATGGCGAGCGCGCGCTCGGCCCCGGGCACGGTGGTCCGCGCGACGCGGACCGCGTGCCAGCCGCAGGCAAGGGGCTCGGCCAGCGCAGCCTGCGCGTCGGTGACGTGCTCGGGCACCTCCACGAGGTTCCGCTCGGGCATCGCCACCGCCTCGGCGAAGCCACCCTCGCGCGGCGGCATCGAGATGATCTGCCGTGTCGTGCAGAGATTGTCCTGACCGGAGAGGCAGTAGCGGCAGGTCCCGCAGGTGACGAGGGGGTTCACCGTCACCCGCCGCCCGTCGGCGCGCACGGTCCCCGCCACCTCATGGCCCAGGATCAGCGGCGCCGGACGCCGCTCGTCATGGCCGAGAAAGGCATGCATATCCGAGCCGCAGATGCCGACATGGGTGATGTCGAGAACCGTCTCGCCCTCGCGCGCCACCGGCTCGGCGGCATCGGTGTAGCTGAGGCTCTCGGGGCCGGTATAGACGAGCGCTTTCATTTCGCGGTGAACCCCCCGTCGACCATCAGCACCTGGCCGGTGACGTAGGCGCTGGCTTCCGAGCAGAGAAACAGGAGCGGGCCGTCGATATCCTCGGGCTCGCCGTTCCGGCCGATGCAGGTCTGCGCGGCATTGCGCGCCGCCCGCTCGGGATCCGAGAAGACCGCCGCCGTCAGCTCGGTGCGGAAGAACCCCGGCCCGATCGCGTTGACGTTGATCCCCCGGCCCGACCACGCTTCGGCCAGCGCGCGGGTCATCTGCGCGATGCCGCCCTTCGACGCGCCATAGGCGACGCCCGCCGGGAAGGCGCGATAGCATTGCAGCGAGGCGAAATTCACGATCCGTCCCCAGCCCTTCTCCGCCATCGCGGGCGCGAAGGCCTGGCTCAGGAAGAACGGCGCCGAGAGGTTCAGCGCCAGCGTCTGGTCCCAGCCCTCGGCGGTCACGCGATCGGCGGGCTCGCGGGTGTTGATCCCGGCGGCGTGGACCACGATGTCCGGCGCGCCGAAGGGCTCGGAGGCAGCGCGGGCGAGATCGGCGATCCCGTCCCGCGCCGCGACATCCGCGGCGATTGCCGCGGTGCGCCCGCCGGCCTCCTCGCGCCAGGCGATGAGCGCATCCTCCCGCCTGGCAACCCCCACCACCGACGCGCCCGCGCGCGCCAGAACCGTCGCCGCGCGCCGCCCGAGCCCCGAGCTTGCGCCGGTCACGCAGGCGACCCGGCCGGTCAGATCGAAAAGCCCGGCGGCTGTTGCAGCGTCCTCAGGCATGCGCGTCGAGCTCGAAGCTCTGGTCGGGGAAGTATTTCCTCAGCCGGATATCGGCGGTGCGGGCATGGCCCTCCATGCCCTCGAGCCGCGAGATCCGCGCCGTCGCCTCGGCGATGGGACGAGCCCCGTCGCGGGTGGCGCGCTGCCAGGTGACGATCTTCATGTACTTGTGGACCGAGAGCCCCCCGGTATAGCGCGCAGCGCCGCTCGTCGGCAGCACGTGGTTGGTTCCCGCCGCCTTGTCGCCGAAGGCGACCGTGGTCTCCTCACCGAGGAAGAGCGAGCCGTAGCAGGCCAGCCGCCCCAGCCACCAGTCCAGATCCTCGGCCTGCACCGTCAGGTGCTCGGGCGCATAGCTGTCGGAGGTCGCCGCCATCTCCTCGCGGTCGGCGCAGAGGATCACCTCGGCATAGTCGCGCCAGGCCGCGCGGGCGTTGTCGCGGTTGGTCTCGGGCAGCTCCTCGATCAGCTCGGGCACGCGCTTCATCACCGTCTCGGCGAGCGCGCGGTCATCGGTGACCAGCCAGACCGGCGAGTTGTAGCCATGCTCCGCCTGCCCCACGAGGTCGACCGCCGCGATCTCGGGATCGGCGCTCTTGTCGGCGAGGATCAGGCTGTCGGTCGGACCGGCGAACATGTCGATGCCGACGCGCCCGTAGAGGATGCGCTTGGCCTCGGCCACGAACTGGTTGCCCGGTCCCACGAGGATATTGGCCTCGGGCAGACCGAAGAGACCGAAGGTCATCGCCGCGACCCCCTGCACGCCGCCCATGGCGAGGATCTGGTCGGCGCCGCAGAGCTTGGCCGCATAGACGATCGCCGGGTTGATCCCGACGCCGGGGCGCGGCGGCGAGCAGACCGCGATGTTCTTGCAGCCCGCGACCTTGGCGGTGGTCACCGTCATGATCGCGCTGGCGATGTGGCTGTAGCGCCCGCCGGGCACGTAGCAGCCCGCCGCATCGACCGGGATCGCCTTCTGCCCGGCGACGAAGCCCGGCAGGATCTCGGTCTCGAAATCCGCCACCGTCTCGAGTTGCGCCTCGGCGAAGCGGCGGACATTGTCGTGGCTGAACTGGATGTCGGCCTTGAGCCGGTCCGACACCTTGGCGCAGGCCGCCTCGATCTCCTCCTCGGTCAGAAGGACATTGCCGTCGTAGCGGTCGAACTTGGCGGCGTATTCCATCGCCTTGTCCTCACGGCCGACCTCGATATCGTCGAGAATGCCCTTGACGATGGCCTGCGTCTCGCCCGCGTCGCTGGTGGAGGTGAGAGTGGCTTTTTTCAGGTATTCCAGTGCCATGACGGGCTCCTAGCGATAGATTTCGGGAAGAAGGGTGGTCGAGATCGCGGGGATGTAGGCGATCATCACGGTGACCAGCAGCATGAAGAACACGAAGGGCACCGCGCGGTAGGCGATCTTGAGGATCGATTCGCCCGTCAGGCCCGCCACCACGAAGAGGTTGAGACCCAGGGGCGGCGTGATGAAGCCCACGCCGAGCGCGGTGATCATCATGATGCAGAACTGGATTTCGTTCATGCCGATACTGTCGGCGAGCGGCTTCAGGATCGGCGCGAGGATCACGATGTTGGGCGTCGTCTCCATCACGCAGCCCGCCGCCATCAGGATGAGGATCATCATCAGGATCAGCACCCAGGGCTCCTCGCTGACCGAGGTCGCCGCCGAGACGAAGCCCTGCGGCACGCCGAGGATGGCGAGCGCCTGGGCGAGCGGCAGCGAGAAGGCGATGATCGGCAGGATGATCCCGTTGACCTTGGCCGAGCTGACCAGCATCGCCGGGAAGTCCGAGAGCTTCAGCGTGCCGAGGATGAACCCCATGATGATGGTCACCACCACCGCCGTCGCGCCCGCCTCGGTCGGCGTCAGCCGCCCCGAGAAGATGCCGTAGAAGATGATCCCGGGCACGATGAAGGCGTACCAGCCGGATTTCAGCGCGGCGCCGAGGCGGCTGAAATATTCCGACATCGAGATGTTGCCGCCGCCCTCCCAGCCGTAGAGCCGGTTCATGATGATGTTGGTGGCCAGGATCGACAGCAGGATCGCGAGACCGGGAATGACCGCGGCGAGAAAGAGGGTCGAGGCCGATATGCCGAGGACGAGGCCGATGATGATATAGGCGATCGACGGCGGGATCAGGATGCCGGTACAGGCGCCCGCCGCGACCAGCGCGCAGGCATAGGGGCGCGGATAGCCGCTCTCGACCAGCCGGTCGATGGTCATCCGTCCGACCGCCGCGGCGCCCGCCGCGTCAGAGCCCGAGATCGCCGCGAACATGCCGCACACGAGCACCGTCGCCGATCCAAACCCGCCCTTGGCAAATTGCGTCAGCGCCTCGGCCACGTCGAGGAACTTGCGGCTAAGACCGGTCCGGACCAGCACGTCGCCGGTCAGGATGAAGAGCGGCACGGCGGTCAGCGCGAAATGGTCGATGCCGTGAAAGAGGCTTTCACCGACAAGGCTGAGCGGCAGCGCACCCGAGATCACGAGCATCAGGATCGCGGCCGATCCGATGGCGGCCCAGACCGGGACCGCGAGCGCGACCAGGGCCACGAACAGCAGCACGGGTCCGTAGAAATCCCATCCGAGGTCGATGGTCTGTTCTTGAAGTTGGTTCCAGAGCATGACCGTCCCCTCAGTCGAAAAGCTTGTCGCCCTCGTACACGGGGCGTCCGTAACGAAGGTCGGTGATGTCGCGCAGAAGCGATTGGGCGAGACGGAACATCACCAGCCCGAAGCCGATCGGCACCGCCGACAGGAACCAGACCTGGCTGATCCGAAGACCGTGGGTGACCGAGCCGAACTTGGCCGAAACGAGCACCGTCTCGAGCGACCAGTAGAAGGCGATCACCGCGACCGCCATCATCACCAGGTCGCCGAAGATGTAGAGCACCGCCTTCGGCCTCGGGCCGATACACTGCATGATCACGTCGATGCGGATATGGCCGCGCTCCTTGACCGCCGCGGCGGCACCGATCCAGGCGAGATAGATGAAGGAGTAGCGGACGATCTCTTCGCCCCAGATCGAGGAATAGGCGAAGAGTTCCCGCCGCACGACCTCGATGAACATTGTGGCGACGAGCATGACGTAGAAGACGAGCAGCGCCCATCTCTCCACGTTCGCGTTCAGAAGTTGCAGGACTCGAGGCATAAGGGTCTCCCGGTCGCGGTCCAGCGCATCTGCGCTCCGCGTCACGTCGTCCAAAGGGAAAAGATGTCGGGTCGGTCGGGGCTGCCCGTCGGGCAGCCCCGCGAAAGGCGCCTATCAGGCGTCGTTGACGTAATACTTTCCTTGGGTTCCGGCAGCTTCTTCAAGCGCCGAGAACTGGTCCATCGAGCCCGCGAGCTCGGTCTTGAAGTTGTCCCATTCCGAGCGCTGGTAGCCGCCCGCCTCTTTCCACTCGCCGAGCTGGTCGTCGTTCAGCGTGTGGAACTCGACGCCCGCCTTGCTGAGCTCGGACATCGCGTAGGCCCGCGCCGAGGGCACCTTGGCGAGGTTCTGGTGACCGGTCAGCTCGCCGGCGAAGGTGATCGCCTCCTGCAGGTCCGCAGGCATCGAGTTGAACCATTCCAGGTTGACCGAATAGACCTGACTATCCGGAACCGCCTGGGTGAAGGTCACGTGGCTCAGGATGTCCTTGAAGCCGAAGACGTAGAGGGCGCCCACCGAGGGATCGAGCGCATCGGCCACGCCTTGCTTGATCGCCGAGGGCGTCTCGCCCCATGCGACCGGCGTCGGGTTGGCGCCGACCATCCGGTAATACTGCTGCAGCATCTGCGAGCCCGGCACGCGGAACTTCACGCCGCTGAGATCGCCCGGCGTCAGGACCGGACCGGCCCCGCCTGCGCGCATCGCCACGACGCGCGGATCGATCACGACGTAGAACAGCGCCTTGAAGCCCGCGGCCTCGACCTTGGGGTGCACCTGGCTGGCCCAGGCGTCGGAATGCACGAGGTTGGTGAAGCGCTGGTTCGAGCCACAGAAATACGGCAGGTTGATCAGGTCCACCGCGCTCGCGAAGGGCGCGAAGTTCGACAGCGAATGCTGCGCGCACTGGATCGTGCCACCCTGCACCGCCTGCACCAGCGCACCGCCCGCGCCGAGCTGGCCACCGGGGGCGAGCTTGACGTAGATGCGCCCGTTCGAGACGTTCTGGATGTTCTCCTTGAGATCGAGCTGCATGATCGGATAGCTGCGCGACGCGCCCAGCACGTAAGCCGTGGCGATGGTCATCGTGTGCTCGGCGGCGGCCTCGCGTTCGGCCTCTTCCTTCTGCGTCTGCGCGACCGCCTCGCTCGACCACAGCACGCCCGCGGCGCCCGCGACCATCGCGGCGGTAAAGCTGCCCGCTGCCGTCAGCTTGAGGAAGTTGCGGCGCGTCGCCGACTTCAGCTCGTTCACGTCATGATCCATGGTTTCCTCCCGTTTGGTCATTCTGTCTCGTTATTCGGTCTTGCTTTTGGCCTTCGCGTCCGCCTCGCGCCGCAGGATGGCGGCGGTGAACGCGATCGATGCGGCAAAGAGCACGAGCATCTCGCCCACGTCGCTCAGGAACGGCGCCCGAAGCAGCGCCCCCATCACGACATTGGTGCAGTAGATCGCGAAGCCGATCGCAGCGATGATGAGATACATGCGGCACCTCCTCCAAGTTGCCGTTGCAGGATCAGTGTAAGCGCTTACATTGCGCATTGCAAGCGCTTACATCCTTGTGGTGGATTTCCCATGTTTTGGGTACTATTGCAGGGCAAACCTTAGTTTGGGAGCGGGCTCATCGCGACTCGTCAGGCACGGACCGTGCGATCCGGAACGAATCCCACGGTGAACGACGTGGCCACCGCGGCGGGGGTCTCGACCGCCACCGTGTCGCGCTGCATCAACTCGCCCGAGGTGGTCCAGCCCGACACGCTCCGCCGCGTCCGCGCCGCCATCGACACGCTCGGATACGCGCCGAATTTCGGGGCCCGCGCGCTCGCCGCCAAGCGCACCAATACCGTGGGCGCGATCGTGCCGACGCTCGAGAACGCGATCTTCGCGCGCGGTCTCGAAGCCGTGCAGCGCGAGCTGGCCGCGGCAGGCTCGACCATGCTCGTCTCCTCCTCCTCCTACGATCCCGAGCAGGAGGCCGAGCAGATCCGCACGCTCGTCGCCCGCGGCGCCGACGCGCTCCTGCTGATCGGTTTCGAGCGAAGCGCCGAGATCTACGATTTCCTCGACCGCCGGAAGATCCCGCATGTCGTCGCCTGGGCCTTCGCCCCGGACCAGCCCCGCCCCGCCGTCGGTTTCGACAACCGCGCGGCCATGCGGGCGCTGGCCGAGAAGACCCTCGCCTTCGGCCATCGCCGCATCGGCCTCGTCACCGCCCAGCGCGAGGGCAACGACCGCGCCCAGAACCGCTGGCTCGGACTCCTCGACGCGATGCGCGCCGCCGGTCTCGGCGAAGACGACCTGAGCCTGCAGGAAACCGTCTACGATATCGAAAGCGGCCGCGCCGCCGCCCACGCCCTTCTGACGCGGGACCCGCGCCCGACCGTGATCATGTGCGGCAACGACGTGCTCGCGGCGGGCGCGATGATCGCCGCGCGCGAGCTGGGCCTCTCGGTGCCCGAGGATGTCTCGATCACCGGTTTCGACGATATCGAGATCGCCCGCGTCCTCACCCCGCAGCTCACCACCGTGCACGTCCCGCATCGCGAGATGGGCCGCCGCGCCGCGCGCATGCTGATCGACATGCGCGACGACGCCACCGCCGCCGACAGCGTCGAGCTCGGCACCGAGGTCATCCTGCGCGGCACGCTCGGCCCCGCGCCCGTCACGCCCTGACGCGGACAACCCAATAAAGTCATACTTTTAAGAGGCGATCCTCGCGCGCATATTCCTTGGGCTCCGCGCAGGAGCGCAGCAAGGTCCACATTGCCGCACAGCGCGGCACGCAAGGTCGGTTTTTCATTTCCAATCAATTACCTGCGCCGAATACTTCGCACATTCCAACACGCATCCGTGATATGGACTGTGCCGATCACGACGCTACCATCGCTCTCACATATTATGCTGGTCCGACCGGGGCCCGCGCCTGTCTTTCTCGCCCCTCAGGACACATGATGCGTCACGCCAGCCAGCTTCTCCTTTCCCTCGCGGCCGTCGCTGTCGCGCTCTTCGTCTGGATCACCTACGTCCCGTCCGCCGCCGCCTTTCTCGACCGCATCGGCGTCGCCGAAATGCTGGGGATCGAGGTCGCCGCCGCCGAATCCTCCGGCGGGCGCGGCGGGTTCGGCGGGCGCGGACCTGCCCGCGTGGTCACCGCCGAAGTCGTCGAGGCCGAAACCAACGATGTGGTCGAGGCCATCGGCGATGGGCGCGCGCTGCGCACCGCGCTGCTGCGCGCCGAGGTCAGCGGCGAGGTGACCGAGGTCGCGACCGAGCTTGGCGGCACCGTGGCCGAGGGCGACGTCCTTCTCCGTCTCGACGCCGCCGCCCAGCGCATCGCGCTGGAACGCGCCCAACTGATGCTCGAGGATGCCAGCGACGAGGCCCAGCGCCTGACCCGCCTGCAGGGCACCGGCGCCGTCACCGAGGTGCGCGAGCGCGAGGCGCAGCTGGCGCTCCGGACCGCCGAACTGGCGCTGCGCGAAGCGCAATACGAGCTCGACCGCCGCAGCGTCCGCGCGCCTTTCGCGGGCCGCGTCGGCCTGATCGACGTCGAAATCGGCGATCTTCTCTCCGCGCAGGAAGAGGTCGCGACCCTCGTCGACCGCAGCGAGATCCTCGTCGAGTTCCGCGTCCCTGCCCGCGTCGTCGGCCGCGTCTCGCCCGGCATGACGCTCGAAGCGCGGCCCCTGGGCCTGCCCGACGAGGTGCTCTCCGGCACCATCCGCGCCGTCGACAGCCTTGTCGACCGCACCTCCCGCACCCTCCGCGTCCAGGGCCGCCTGCCCAACGACAACGATGCGCTCCGCAGCGGCATGGCCTTCGTCGTCACCCTGCGCTTCCCCGGCGAGACGCTTGTCGCGGTCGATCCGCTCGCGGTGCAATGGGCGTCCGAGGGCTCCTATGTCTGGGCGGTGCGCGACGGCAAGGCCGAGCGCGTCTTCGTCACCATCCGCCAGCGCGATGCCGACCGCGTCCTTGTCGAGGGCGAGCTTGCCCCCGGGGAGACGGTGGTGATCGAAGGCGTCCAGACCCTCCGCCCCGGCGCCGAGGTCGAGCTTGCGCCCGAGAAAAGCGCGGCATTGCCCTCGCCCGCGCCCCGGCATCTCTGAGACGGGACCCGCGCCATGACCGACACGCCCGAAACCGTCTCCGGCTCCGGCACCGCGCTTTTCGTGCGTCGCCCGATCCTCTCCTTCGTCCTGAGCGCGCTCATCGTCCTGGCCGGTCTCGCCGCGCTCTTCGGGGTCGAAGTGCGCGAGCTGCCCAATGTCGACCGCCCCGTCGTCACCGTCACCACGCAATACTCCGGCGCCTCGCCCGAAAGCGTCGACCAGGAGGTCACCGGCCGGATCGAGGGCGCGGTCGGCCGCGTCGCCGGGGTCCGCTCGATCTCGTCCAATTCGCGCTTCGGGCGCAGCCGCGTCACCATCGAGTTCCAGGACGATGTCGATCTCGACGTCGCCGCCACCGATGTCCGAGACAGCGTCGCCCGCATCGCCAACCAGCTCCCCGACGAGGCCGACACGCCTGAGATCGTCAAGGCCGACGCCAATGCCCAGCCGGTCGTCCGCGTCGCGGTGACCGCTCCAGGCCGCTCGCCGCAGGACCTGACCCGCATCGTGCAGGACCGGGTCGAGGACCGGCTCCTGTCGCTCGACGGCGTGGCCGACCTGCAGATCTACGGCGACCGCGAACCGATCTTCCGGGTCGATATCGACCAGTCGGCGCTGGCCGCGCGCGGCCTCACCCTCGCCGATATCCGCAGCGCGCTGAGCGATGCCGATTTCGACGCGCCCGCCGGGGACTTGTCCGGCGACAGCCAGTCGATCTCGGTGCGCACCACCGCGACCGTGGCCACCCCCGCCGGGTTCGAGGACCTCCAGCTCGCCCCCGATGTGCACCTGCGCGACGTGGCGCGCGTCACCCTCGGCCCCGCCCCCGACGAGACCGTGCTGCGCGCCAACGGCGCCACCGGGATCGGCCTCGGGATCATCCGGCAGGCCACCTCGAACACGCTCGAGATCTCCGCCGCCGTGCGCGAGGTCGTGGCCGAGCTCGACCGCACCCTGCCCGAGGATGTCTCGATCTTCGTCACCTCCGACGACGCGGTCTTCATCCGCGGCTCCATCGAGGAGGTGCTGAAGACGCTCGGCCTCGCCATCGGCATCGTCGTGGTGGTGATCTACCTCTTCCTGCGCGACATGCGCGCCACGCTGATCCCGGCGCTCACCATGCCCGTCGCGCTGATCGGCACGCTGGCGGCGGTCTACATGGCCGGATTCTCGGTCAATATCCTCACGCTCCTGGCGCTGGTCCTGGCGACCGGCATGGTCGTCGACGACGCCATCGTCGTCCTCGAGAACATCGTCCGCCGCCGCGGCGAGGGGATCGGCCCGCGCGCCGCGGCCGTCCTCGGCACGCGCGAGGTGTTCTTCGCCGTGGTCACCACCACCGCCACGCTCGCGGCGGTCTTCGTGCCGCTGTCCTTCCTGCCCGGTCAGGCGGGCGGGCTCTTCCGCGAGTTCGGCTTCACCCTCGCCATGGCCGTCGCGCTGTCGTCGGTTGTGGCGCTGACGCTCTGCCCGGTGCTCGCGAGCCTCCTTCTGACCCGCGAGCCCGACACCGGCGCGCGCGGCCCGATGATCTGGGTCGGCGACCGGCTCGCCGGGCTCTACAGGCGCACGCTTTCCTGGGCGCTCGACATGCCGATCCTGATCGTCGTCATCGCCGCGCTCTTCGCAGCCACCGCGGTCTTCGTCTCTTCCGGAATCCGGCAGGAACTGACGCCCCGCGAGGACCGCGCCGTGGCGCTTCTGTCGGTGACGACCCCACAGGGCGTCTCGCTCGACTACACCACCGGCAAGATGCGCGAGATCGAGGACGTGATCGCGCCGCTCCGCGACACCGGCGAGGTCGAGAACATCTTCTCGATCACCGGCTTCGGCGCCGACAATCGCGGTTTCATGGTCTTCACCCTCGCCCCCTGGAGCGAACGCGCCCGCAGCCAGGACGAGATCGTGGGCGAGATCAACGGCAAGCTCGGCGGCGTCATCGGCGTGCGCGCCTTCGCCATCCAGCCCAATTCGCTGGGCATCCGCGGCGCCGGGCGCGGCCTGACCTTCGCGGTGACCGGCGACAATTACGCCCAGCTCGCCGAGGTCTCCGAAGCGCTCGTCGCGCGGATGCAGGAAAACCCCGCCTTCGGGCAGGTGCGGCTCGAATACGAGACCACCCAGCCGCAGCTCTTCATCGAGATCGACCGCCAGCGCGCCTCGGATCTCGGGATCGAGATCGCGGGTCTCGGCGAAGCACTCCGCGCCGTGCTCGACGGGCGCACCGTGGGCTCGGTCTTCATCGACGACAAGAGCTACGACATCCAGATGCTCTCGACCTCGGACCCGGTCGACGACCCGAGCGACCTGAGCAACATCTTCGTGCAGACCGGAAGCGGCCAGACCGTGCCGATGTCGAGCTTCGTCACGCTCGAGGAACGCGCCGTTGCGCCCGAGCTCGAACGCGAGGGCCAGAACCGCTCGGTCGAGATCTCCGCGGGGCTCACGCCCGAACTGTCGCTCGGGGACGCGCTCGCCCAGACCGAAGCCCTGGCCCAGGACATCCTGGCCGAGGAGAACCGCATCGTGCCGCTCGCAGAGGCCGCGACGCTGAACCAGACCGCCTCGGGCCTTCTGGTGACCTTCGGCTTCGCGATCATCGTCGTGTTCCTCGTCCTCTCGGCACAATTCGAAAGCGTGATCTCGGCGGTGGTCGTCATGGCCACGGTGCCCCTGGGTCTGGCCTGCGCGATTTTCGCGCTGCTGTTCACCGGGCTCAGCCTCAACGTCTACAGCCAGATCGGGCTCGTGATGCTGATCGGGATCATGGCCAAGAACGGCATCCTGATCGTCGAGTTCGCCAACCAACTGCGCGACCGCGGCGCGGACCTGCGCGACGCCATCACCGACGCCTCCACCATCCGCCTGCGCCCGGTGATGATGACAATGACCTCGACCGTGCTGGGCGGCGTGCCGCTGATCCTGTCCTCGGGCGCGGGGGCCGAGGCGCGCGAGGCGCTCGGCTGGGTGATCGTCGGCGGGCTCGGCCTCGCCACGCTCTCGACGCTTTACCTGACGCCGGTCGCCTATCTCCTCCTCGCGCGCTTCTCGAAGCCCCGCGCCGAGGCGATGCGGCAGCTGGAAAACGAGCTGGGCGAGGCGCTTGGCTGAGCCCTGAGCCTGAGGCGCGGGGCGGGCAACCCCGGCGCCTAATGCCCCATGAAGCGCCGCCGCGCCTCGACGGCGATATTGTAGCGCAGCTCCAGATCCGAGATCAGCGCCATCGCCAGTCGCCGCTCCGCATCGCTCGCGGCCTCTCGGTATCTGAGCTTCGCCGCCTCGAGGAGCTTCTTGATCCTGAACTCCTCGGGCAGCGCCCCGGCCTCCGCCATGATCCGCGTCGCAACCGCCGTCGCCATGTCCGTGAAGGCCTCGCCGCTCCGGTCCGGCAGCGGTTTGCCTTCTCCCTGCAAGCCCGTCAGCTGACCGTCGGCCAGGGCTTTCTGGATCTGCCGCTCCACGAGGCGGTCAAAGGACTGGGTCATCTCCGGTCTCCCATGCGTCCGGGCCTGCGCCACGGCACAGGCACGGCACCCGGGTAGCAGAGAACGGCCCTGCCGTCATGCCCCACCCCGGAGGCCAAGTGCCTCATTTTCATGCATTCGCACTGGCCTCGGCGCGGGACGCTGGTCTATCGTCGCCGCAATTGGGCGCGGGACCATCACACGGACAGACCGGTCCACCGGGACCCGCGCCACCTGCCCTATTCGGAGGTCTCATGCGGTTCTTTCTCTTCGGCAGCGTCATCGTCCTGACCGTCGTCTGCGTGATCGGCCTCTTCTGGTCGCCCTGGTTCCTCCTCGGTGTCGCGCTCTTCGGCGCGCTCTCGGTCATCGGCGTCTACGACGTCACCCAGACCAGCCACTCGATCCTCCGCAACTACCCCGTCCTCGGCCATATGCGCTTTCTCTTCGAGGGCATCCGCCCCGAGATCCGCCAATACCTGATCGAGAGCGACCAGGACGAAGAGCCCTTCTCCCGCGACAAGCGCTCGATCGTCTACCAGCGCGCCAAGGGCGTCGAGGACAAGCGCCCCTTCGGCACCCGCAAGCGGGTCTACGATTCCGGCTACGAATGGATCACGCATTCGACCGCGCCCAAGCATATCGAGAGCCACGATTTCCGCGTCCGGATCGGCGGCCCCGACTGCACAGCGCCCTATGACGCCTCGCTCTACAATATCTCCGCGATGTCCTTCGGCGCGCTCTCGGCCAATGCCATCCTCGCGCTGAACAAGGGCGCCGCGAAGGGCGGCTTCGCCCATGACACCGGCGAGGGCGGCATCAGCCGCTACCACCGCGAGGGCGGCGGCGACCTGATCTACGAGGTCGGCTCGGGCTATTTCGGCTGCCGCACGCCCGAGGGCCGCTTCGACGCCGCCAAGTTCCGCGACACCGCCGCCGACCCCCAGGTCAAGCTCGTCGAGCTGAAGCTCAGTCAGGGCGCCAAGCCCGGCCATGGCGGCGTGCTCCCGGCCTCCAAGATCTCGCCCGAGATCGCCGAGGCGCGTGGCGTGCCGATGGGCCAGGACTGCGTCTCGCCCGCCTCCCATCCCGAGTTCTCGACCCCCATCGGGCTGATGGAGTTCATCGGCAAATTGCGCGAGAACGCCAGCGGCAAGCCCGTCGGCTTCAAGCTCTGCATCGGCCACCGGCGCGAGTTCATGTGCATCGTCAAGGCGATGATCGAGACCGGCATCGTGCCCGATTTCATCGTCGTCGACGGCAAGGAGGGCGGCACCGGCGCGGCGCCCCTCGAATTCGCCGACCATCTCGGCATGCCGCTCGTCGAGGGGCTGGTCTTCGCCCACAACACGCTGCGCGGCGCGGGCCTGCGCGACCGGCTCAAGATCGGCGCATCGGCCAAGCTCGTGACCTCCTTCGACATCGCCAAGATCCTCGCGCTCGGCGCCGACTGGGCCAATTCCGCGCGCGGCTTCATGTTCTCCATCGGCTGCATCCAGGCGCAGGCCTGCCACACCAACCACTGCCCCGTGGGCGTGGCGACGCAGGACCCGATGCGCATGCGCGCGCTCGACGTCACCGAAAAATCCGAGCGCGTCTTCCGCTTTCACCAGAACACCCTCAAGGCGCTGCAGGAGATGACCGGTGCCGCGGGCCTCGCCCATCCCGGCGACTTCCGCCCCCATCACCTTCTGATGCGCGAGGGCGACCGCGACATGGTCACCGGCGAAGAGGTCTATCCCTATCTCCCGAACGGGTTTCTCCTGCGCGACGAGAAGGACGATTTCGGCTATCTCAACCGCTGGAAGCGCGCGCGCGCCGACAATTTCGAGCCCTTCGACGTGGAGTGACGCCGCCCGCCCTGCGACGACACGCGCCTTTCTCTCCGGCCCGCCCGGCCTAGCTTCCCGCTCACCGCCGAGCGCTGGAAAGGCCGAGCCAAAGCGATGTCCGAGACCCGCCCCGAGCCCCCCCGAGGCCTGCCCGTCCCCTCGGGCCGCCTGACCCGCATGGCGCGGCTCGGCAGAGTCGCGGCCGGGATCGCGGGCTCCGCCGCATGGCGCGCGGCGGGCGAATATGGCCGCGGCGGCCGTCCGAGCGCCCGCGATCTCCTGATCACGCCCGCGAACCTCACCCGGCTGACCAACGAACTGGCCCGGATGCGCGGCGCGGCGATCAAGATCGGCCAGCTTCTGTCGATGGACGCGGGCGAGGTCTTGCCCCGCGAGCTGGCCGACATCCTCGCCCGGCTCCGCGACGACGCCCATATCATGCCGCCCCGCCAGCTCCGGCAGGTGCTCGACGCCAACTGGGGCATCGGCTGGCAGAAGAAGATGCGCCGCTTCGACCCCCGCCCGCTGGCCGCCGCCTCCATCGGCCAGGTCCACCGCGCGCTCCTGCGCGACGGGCGCGACGTGGCGATCAAGGTGCAATATCCCGGCGTCGCCCGCAGCATCGACAGCGACATCGCCAATGTCGGCGCGCTGGTGCGGCTCTCGGGCCTCCTGCCCAAGGGGTTCGAGCTGGCGCCCTATCTCGACGAGGCCCGCCGCCAGCTGCACGACGAGACCGATTACGCCCGCGAAGGTGCGGCGCTCGCGCGCTTCGGCGAGAGGCTCGCGGACGACCCGAGGTTCTCCGTCCCGGCCTTCCACCCCGACTGGAGCACCGGCCAATGCCTGGTGATGGACTACCTCGCCTCCGAGCCGATCGAGGCCGCCGCCGCCCTGCCCCAGCCGGACCGCAACCGCCTCGCCACAGCCCTCGTCGAGCTGACCCTGACCGAGATCTTCCGCTTTGGCGAAATGCAGAGCGACCCGAATTTCGCGAATTACCGCCACGACCCGGCCACGGGCCGCATCGTGCTTCTCGATTTCGGCGCCGCCCGCACGCTCTCGCCCGAGCTCGTCCGCCGCTACCGCGCCCTGCTCGAGGCCGGTCTCAGGGATCAGCCCGACCGCATTGCCGCGCTGGCCCATGAGCTGGGCCTCCTGACCGGCTCCGAGGCCCCGCGCCACCGCGACCGCATCCTGACCATGATCCACATGGTTTTCGCCGCGCTCCGCGCGCCGGCCGCGTTCGATTTCGCCGCGACCGACCTGCCCCGCCGGATGCAGGCCGAGGGCCGCGCGCTGGCCGAGGACGGCTACGTCCCGCCGCCCCTGCCGATGGACGTGCTCTATCTCCAGCGCAAGCTCGGCGGGATGTTCCTGTTGGCCAGCCGCCTCGGCGCGGTCCTCCCGGTCCTCGACATGCTGGAACACTGGCTCGCCGACACCGCCTAGCCGCCGCTGTCGCTCCGGAAGGCCCGCGGGCTGAGGCCGGTCTCGGCTTTGAACGTCCGGCTGAAGAACCCCGCCTCGCGGAATCCGGCCCTGAGCCCCACATCCGCGACCGGCAGCCGCGTGTAGGTGAGAAGCCGCCGCGCCTCCACGAGCCGCCTCTGCCGCACGAGCGCATTGGGCGAGACGCCGAGGATATGGCGGCAGACCCGGCTCAGATGCGGCGCCGAGACGCCGATCTCCTCGGCGTAATCCGCCACGCTCCAATCCTGCGCATAATGCCGCTCGACCAGCGCGCAGAAGGCCTGCGCCTGCCGCTCATGCGGCGTCAGCTCCGCCGCCTCCGCCTCGGCCCCCGGCGGCACCAGCCGCGCGACGCTCTCGGTCGCATAGAGGATCACCGCCTGAGCCAGCGCCGACAATAGCGCCGCCCGCTCCGGGCTGACCGCGTGGAACACCCGCCCGATCTGCCCCATCAGCGCCTCGACCTCGTCGAACCGCGCCACCGCGCTTCGCGGCAGAATGCCCGCCTGCCCCGCGGGCACCGCCTCGATCCGGGCGCGGATATCCCCGGCCAGCCGGTCGAGCGGCAGGCTCAGCACATCGCCCACCACGTCCTCGTCGAAATGGAACCCGTGCGGCACGCCCGGCGGCACCACCAGGAGCAGCGGCTCCTCGCTCCGATACTCCGCCTCGCCAAGCCTGAGCCGCACACGCGCGCTCCGAAACAGGAAGACCTGCGCCAGCTTCTCGTGCCGGTGAAGTCGGATTGTCCATCCATGCTTGGAACTGCGCTCCTTGATCGTCTCGTGATGCACCGGGTCCGACTGCGTCGCGGACAGCAATTCCCCGTAGAGAGCGTAGGTCGGAACCTGACGCATGGCGCATCTCCCCCGCGCACGCCGCCCGCAAAGGACCGGCAATCAGATCGGATAGTGCAAGTATTCTCCAAGCCTGTCCATTCCCGACCCCCGAAGGATCGCTATTTTACAGCCCAACCTCACACGGGACCCGCGGCCCCGCGCCGCGACTCGTCCAAGCTCCGGGGAGCCTTTCATGACCACACATGTCTCGACCTCCGTCTGCATCATCGGGTCCGGCCCGAGCGGCCTTCTCCTGTCCCAGCTCCTGGCCAATGCCGGGGTGGACACCATCGTGCTCGACCGCCGCGACCGCGCCTATATCGAGGGCCGCATCCGTGCAGGCGTCCTCGAACAGGGCACCGTGACCGCGCTGGAAGAGGCCGGGGTCGCCGAGCGCTGCCACCGCGAGGGGCTCGTCCATGACGGCTTCGACCTGAGCTTCGACGGCGAGCGCCACCGCATCGACCTCAAGGGCCTGACCGGCAAGACCGTCACCGTCTACGGCCAGACCGAGGTGACCAAGGATCTCTTCGACCGCCGCTTCGCCGAGGATCAGCGCTTCTACTTCAACGTCGACAACGTCACGCCCACCGACCTCAAGAGCGACAGCCCCAAGGTCCGCTTCACCCATGAGGGCGAGGAGATCGAGATCTCCTGCGATTACGTGGCGGGCTGCGACGGCTATCACGGCGTCTCGCGCCAGGCCATTCCCGCCGACACCCTGCGCACCTTCGAGCGCGTCTACCCGTTCGGCTGGCTCGGCATCATGGTCGAGAAGCCCCCGGTCAGCCACGAGCTGATCTACGCCCATCACGAACGCGGCTTCGCGCTGGCCTCGCAGCGCTCCAAGACCCGCTCGCGCTACTACATCCAGTGCGATCTCGACGACGATGTCTCGGACTGGTCCGACGAGAGGTTCTGGGAGGAGCTCGCCCTCCGCCTCGGCCCCGACACCGCCGCCGACCTGCAGACCGGCCCCTCCTTCGAGAAGAGCATCGCGCCCCTGCGCAGCTTCGTCGCCGAGCCCATGCGCTACGGCAACATGTTCCTCGCCGGTGACGCCGCCCATATCGTGCCGCCCACCGGCGCCAAGGGCCTGAACCTCGCAGTGGCCGATGTCCGCCTCCTGTCCCGCGCGCTGATCGAGCATTACACCAAGGGCAACGACGCCTATATCGACAGCTATTCCGAGACCGTGCTGACCCGCGTCTGGAAGGTCGAGCGCTTCTCTTGGCAGCTCTCCACCCTGATGCACCAGTTCCCCGAGAACTCCCCCTTCGAGAAACGCATGCAACGCGCCGAGTTCGACTTCACCGCCAGCTCCGAAGCCGCCTCCCGCGCCATCGCGGAGAACTACGTGGGCCTGCCCCTGGAGTGAGGGGGAGATTGAAGAGGCAAGACACAAGCGATGAGTTACGATCCGGCGGGCGCGGTAAACGACTTTTTAAAAATGTCTTCGACGAATGGTTTAGGCCTAATGAGGACATGTGAATTGTCGTAGCGGCGGCGCGATGAACAGTGCGAATCCCGAAGCTCTATGCACAAGCCGTAAAGCCCGCCCCTCCAACGCAACTCAACCAACTTCAAAAGGACTTAGCTATTTTTTTCAGCAGCTTCGCCATCTCTGGAATTTGAGAACTCTTCAAGGTACCAGCCTTAAATTTTTCCAACGAGGCTTTTTTCAGGTTACCCTTTGCAGACTTTTTGGCTGCGGAGCTTGCAGATCCGAGAGCCATTATATCCTCAACATTTTCGGCATAAACCTCTGCAAGAAGAGATTGAGGAAGAAGACCTTCTATGCACTCCTGCCCGGGCTTATCTAGGCCGATAGCGCAGTAATCAGCTTCTTCAGTTAGACCAATAGACTGGAGCTTTTTAACGACTTCATGCTTAGCATCCAGATCGAATGTGATATATGCTTTATCGAGGCGAGAGATCATGAATTGCAAGACTTGAGTATTTTTCAGCGCATCTTTCCCACCATAAGAGACGATCTGAACATCTTCTGGCAAGTGGTAAATATCGGGATAGTTCTGCCGTATAAATTCTAAGTACTCAACATCAATCTCTCCCTCAACCAGCAGAATTCTTGAGTTCGCCGATCCAATAATTTTCTTCCAAGGTATGAATTCATCGGACACTACACCCAAATTGTCGGCAAACGGCAGCATCCAATCATCTCCCGACGCTTTAATTTGAGTTGTCTCTTTCAGCTTCTTACGAATAACCCTCCGCTCCAAGAGAAGATTGGCGCCGGGGTTATTCTGATTTAGCATATAGGGGCTATGGGTTGTTGTGACGATTTGTATACCGAAGTCTTCCGCGAGATTGTTCAGCACTTTTCCAAATTCAGCTTGAGCAGAGGGATGCAGGAAGCTTTCAGGTTCCTCCACAATTACCACCGGCGTCGAACGATTCTCCGCAGCTTGTGATTTTCGGATACGATCCGCCTCCAGAACTGATATCAAGACCCTTGTTCTGTTTTGCGTTCCAGAGCCCCAACCTCCTAAGTTGGCATCAACACTTTTATCGTTAAGCTTTACGTTCAGCGGAAATCGCGAGGAGCCGCCCCTGTCAAGGGTCGTCAATTCGACTTCGTAGTTCTCGCCGAGACGTCCCAAAAGTTGACTCAACTCTTCTTTATGCTGCCTCGCTGCAGACTTGACCTTATTTGAAAGATTTTTTTCAGCGTCTTGGATTTTTTTCCTATCTTCTTGCGAAAAATGCGACTCGAGAACCTCAGTCATCTCCCCAGAAAAAAAGTAAAGTCGCCTATGTGGCGCGGTGGAGTTGTGCACAACTAAATTTGCAGCAGACTTAAGCTTTTTGGAGATTTCGCTTGAATTCTGACTATCGAGTTCATTTTCATTTACAGAGCACTTTATCTGGCTCCCACCTGACTTAAGGAATTTCTCCGCCAACATGACGTGTGCCGTATCGCCCTCGATTGGCTTAGAGCTAAATTTATCCACAACATAAAATACCTCCGCGTCATCATGACGATCAAGCTCAAGGCGAAGGGAAATCTCCATCTCTTCAGTATCAGACCATTGGGTATGGTCGCGATCAAAGGACAAAGAGTTCTCTGCGTGGAAATATGGCCGATCCTCATCATCGAGAAAGTGCCTTATTATCTTGACTATAGCAGTCTTTCCCGCGTTATTGCGACCGCTCAGGGTACAATAATTGTCTTCGAAAGTTATCTTCAGGTCTTCAAGGGTGCGAAAGCATCTCGCGCCAACCTCACGCAGTTTCATAAAATTTTCCGCTCCACAACTAGATTTCCTCCCTCTCACCTCAACCCTCGGGCACTAGCAGCCATAGGTTAGGGAGTTTGTTGGATGCAGATCACAAGAGCAAAACGGCGATGTCAATGCGCATTAGCGCAGTATCTTGCTAATAGACAATTATATTTGACTTGCGCCGAAAGCCTTCCTGTTTCGGCAACCCTAACAGCTTTGGAGTATTGTATCCTCCATACTCTCGAGCCTTCCGTTCGTGTTTGCATATTTCCGTCCCTCGTGACTTCCTCAGATAGCGACCGCTTTTCACCCAGGCCCACGCTATACGTAATCGCTGACAGTGGTCGCGAGAGGCGAAGCCCCTAAACTTACCACCTCCCCCCCACAAAAAACGCGCCCGGTCCGTACCACACAGGGACCGGGCGCGCGGGGGGCGCGGGTGCCGTCTTGGGGATGCCGGCCGCCCGCTCCCTTGGGGACCTCAGGGAATCACGCGAAGCCCACGCCGTCGGGCTTGATTCCGGCCAGCCGGATGATCGACGCCAGCGTCCAGTTCGGATCGTCGACATTGTCCTCGCCCGGCCTCAGGAGCGGGTCGTCGGACGGCGTCCAGCAGGGCGCGATGTTGAGCCAAGAGTTCGGATCGCCCTTCAGAAGCCCCGAGAACACCGCCGCGACGATGATCGAGCCCATCCGACCGAGCGAATTGCCTCCGCCAAGCTCCGCCTCCTTGAGGATATAGTACCAGAGCGCGTCCGGCTCGCCCGGCTCCAGCGCCACCGGCTCGAGGCACATCTTCCGCGCCACATCCGTGCCCGAGGGCAGGCCCAGCGCGATTCCGCGCTTGAGGTTGCGGAAGGCGAGCACGTTCAGGGGCTCGCCCGCCGCGCCCTCGAAGAGGAAGGCCAGCGCGTTGGCGAGCTTGGTGTCGATCTTGCGCGCCCGCTGCGGGAACGGCCCGCCCGAGCTCTCCATTTCGAGGAACCAGTCCCACTGGATGCAGTTCTTCGCCTCCATCTTGCGGAAGCCCCTCAGGTCGTCGCCGTCGCTCCCGGCCACGTTGTCGAAGATCGGCACGAAGAGCCGGTCGCCCGTCGCCGGGTCCGAGAAGCCGCGCTCGGGGAAGTTCGTCTGGTAGGCGTTGCGCACCATCGAATGGCCGAAGCGATAGGCCGCGCCCGAGAACTCGACCGGCATGAAGGGCTGGTTCTTCCAGCCATAGACATCGTCGAGCCCGCATTTCCAGACCTTGCGCCCGCCGCAGGCGGTGTCGAGGCAGAGCGCACAGGACACCACATCCGGCAGGCAGATGCGCGGCAGGAAATCGCGCAGCACGATGTGCTGGTAGAGCCAGCGCAGCGAGCGCCGCGCGCGCTCGAACACCGTGTGGGTGTCGGCGTCGGGATCGGCGGCCCGCGCCCGGTCGACAAGCGTGTTATGCGCCAGAAGGAACGCCAGCTGCAGCTGGCTCACCATCGCGTTCTCGTCGTTGCGCATGTCGCCGATCAGCGCCCGGTCGCCGAAGCGCGGAAGGTCCGGCAGATCAGGCCGCCCCTCGACCGCGCCGATGGCCATCTTCGCCTTGTCATCGGCATCGTAGAGATAGGGCTGATCGTCCGGCCCGCTGCCATAGAGATTGTCGAGATCGAGCCGCGGCGTGCGAAAATTGCGCAACCCGTTCGGGTCGTTCTGCCTCATCAGGCTCGAGGCCGGGTCGAAGGTGATGTCGTGATCGACGAATTGTCCGAAATAGGTATAGCCCGCCGGGATGGTCGAGCCGAACTCGGCCTCCAGCGCCTCGACCGAGGCCTGGCCCTTCAGCTCCGCCGGCTCCATGCCGGGGCGCTCGACCATATGCGTGTTGGCGATCTCGAAGAGCATCGCGTCGGGCAGTTTCGGATCCCAGGGGGGCAGATCGGGACAGATGCGGCCGAACGGACCGTGATAGAAGGGGGAACGGGGGGCGAGGACGTCAAAGTGAGCGGACCCATGGGCCATGGAAAATCTCCTTGCTGAAAATGCGCGCAGAAAATCGCAACTCGGAAAATACCGTTGGGGCGGGTGTAAATGACCCGGCGTCAACGTAGCGTGAATGAAGACACGACGCAATTCAAGGTTGCGCCAATACCGCAACCTTCGCGCCTGTCAGGGCAGACGCTCAGGCGTGCTGCCCCTCTCCGGCGTGCGCGGCGCCATGGTCGTGATCGCCATGGCCCTCGCCATGATCGGTCATCCGCGGATCCATCATCCCCTCCTTCACGCCGTATCGGATCAGGAGAACATTGACCGGATAGGCCGCCGCGAGCCCGCAGGTCAGCGACACGATCAGCGCGGTCCAGAACCGCAACTCGCCGATCCCCGCGCCGCCCGCGAGCCATAGGCTAATGCCGATGGCCGTCACCTCCATCACCGTGATGGACGGCGTCTCGGCAATGGCCGCGTCCTTGAGCGCGGTGCGCAGATCGACCCCGTCCTGCACCAGCGGCCCCACGGTCAGCGCGTAGCCGAAGACATAGGCCAGCGAGAAGGTGATCACCGAGACCCAATGCGCGCCGAGCGACAAGAGGCCAGCCGCGAGGATCACGCCGAGGATTTCGCCCATGCCGCAGCCCGAGTAGCAATGCGCCACCGACCGCGCCGCGCGGCGCCAAAGCCCGTCCGCCGCGATCTCCTTGCGGCCCGACCAGCAGTAGATCATCAGACCGATCGGCCCGGAATAGAGCACCGTCAACGCCCAGACGAGCTTCATCAGCGGCATCAGATGCGCGTTCCTGGTGAAGAGATCGCGCAGCGTCCAGACGAGGCTGGGCACCATCAGGACGATCCAGCCGATCAGGAAGGCGGGCGAATCTAGGAAGCGGGCGAGTGCGTCCATGCGGAGGCTCCTTTCACTCCCTCAACGCCCTTCACCGGCGACTGTTCCGCCTAGAGATCGGCCTCGCGCAGCGCCTTCTTGTCGGCGAAGAAGGTCACGACATCGGTCCCGTCGGGGATCAGGGCGCCCGCGGCATCGCGCGCCTCGACCACGTACCGGTCCTCGCCCGCGCGGAAATAGCTGACGCAGATCTCGCCCATCTGACCGAAGGTCGCACGCACCGCCTCGCGGATGAAGGTTTCGGCCTGGGGATCGTCGAGCCCGTCAAAGCTCATCCGCATCTGGCCGAGATTGCCGCAGGCGCGCCCGTCACGCTCGCGGAAGCGCACCGCGCCGGCGGCGATGATGCTGGGCCGGGTGTCGATGACGAACTGCCCGCGGCTGTCGATCCGGTCGCCGGTCAGCTCATAGGTCGAGAGCGCCTCGCAACTGTCTGTCGCGGCCTCGTAGGCGGTGCATTCCCACGGCTTGCCCGAGGTCTCCGCCATGACCTCGGAGAACGGCACGAACGCGCCCTTCTGCGGCATCTCGGGCGTGGCGCAGCCCGCGAGCGCCGCTGCGCCCGCCGCCAGCGCCGCGGCGCTCCTGATCGTCAGTCCCATGCCGTTCTCCTCATCCCTGATCTCACACGAACTGCTCGCGAAGCAGCCTTTCCTCCAGCCCGTGTCCGGGGTCGAACAGAACCCGGTGGGCGATCGACGGCTCCGAGCGGATATCGACCTGCACCACGTCCCGGACCGAGCGCGCATCCGCCTCGGCCATCACCGGGCGTTTCTCGGGGTCGAGCACCTCGATGCGCACATCGGCGGTCTTGGGCAGGAGCGCCCCGCGCCAGCGCCGCGGCCGGAAGGCCGACATCGCCGTCAGCGCCAGCACGTCCGAACCGATGGGCAGGATCGGCCCGTGTGCCGAGTAATTATAGGCCGTCGAGCCCGCGGGCGTGGCCACCAGCGCCCCGTCGCAGACAAGCTCGGCCATCCGGAGCTTGCCATCGACGCTGATCCTGAGCCGCGCCGCCTGCGGTCCCTGCCGCAGAAGCGAGACCTCGTTGATCGCCAGTTCCTCATGCACCTGCCCATGCGCATCCGCCGCCCGCATCGAGAGCGGGTTGATCACCGCCTCCTCGGCAGAGGCCAGCCGGTCCTCGAGCCCGTGCTCGGAATATTCGTTCATCAGGAAGCCGACGGTGCCGCGATTCATCCCGTAGACCGGCGCGTCCAGCGCCTGCGTGCGATGCAGCGTCGAGAGCATGAACCCGTCGCCGCCAAGCGCCACGATCACGTCCGCGCCCTTCTCGGCATGGTCGCCGTAGCGCCGCGACAGCGCCTCGCGGGCGGCCTGCGCGATCGGTGCATTGGAGGCCGCAAAGGCGATCCGGAGGGTCATCCCGGTTCCTGTCTTCGTCACTCGTGTCCGAAAGAAGCACAAGTTTTCCCGGGGGGCCAGCAACTTGCCGCAAACGGTCGGGTTTTGGTCTCTGGGCGCTTTACATAGGGAAGGCGTCACAGAATAACTCGTTTCAAACCCGATGCGTTTCCGATAGGAAACGCGACGACGAAACCCCTGCACTGATCTGCAACCCCGGGAGGTTTGCCATGAATGCCCCGCATCGCTCTGAAGGCTTTTTCACCCAGTCGCTCGCCGAGCGCGATCCGGAGATCGCGGAGGCGGTCTCGAAGGAGCTCGGGCGGCAGCG
>NZ_JBHTMU010000049.1:0-27259 GCF_042679605.1 Litorisediminicola beolgyonensis | reverse complement strand
GATCCTCGGGAGCGTGACGCGGTGCATGGGTGCGACCTAGGACATGCGTGCCGCCCGGCGGAAACGCCGGGCCGCGCCAACTCGCCCCCCCGGGGCGGCGCGATTGCGCCCCCCGGCGGCTCGGCGCTGCCCTAAGCGCACCGTCGCGTGGGTAAGGATCGGGTGTGGTTCATGCATCCGGGGCATCAGAACAAGGCCAGCTGTTCCGGCTGCGGCGCGAAGCGGGCGCGCAGGTTCTCGGCGTCGAGAAGCCCGCGCGGACGCCAGCCGGGGGCGGTGATGAAGGCGCGGGCGCGCGACATCACCGCGCCCATCGCCTTGAGATGCTCGAACCGCACCAGACCGTTCCGCCGCGCCGCGATCAGGCGCTGCACGGTGCGGGTGCCGAAACCCGGCACGCGCAGGAGCATCTCGCGCTGGGCGGTCATGATGTCGACGGGGAACTGGCCGCGATTGGCGACGGCCCAGGCGGTCTTGGGGTCGATGTCGAGATCGAGCATGCCGGAGCTGCCACCGATCTCGGAGACCTGGAAATCGTAGAAGCGCAACAGCCAGTCGGCCTGGTAGAGCCGGTGTTCGCGCATCAGGGGCGGCGGCTTCAGCGGCAGCGCCCGCGCCGGATCGGGGATCGGCGAGAAGGCCGAGTAGTAGACGCGGCTGAGACCGTAGGAGCCGTAGAGATTGGCCGATTGCGTGAGGATGGTGCGATCGTTCGCATCATCGGCCCCGACGATCACCTGCGTCGACTGCCCCGCGGGGGCGAAGCGCGCCGGGCGCTTGCCGCGAAAGCTCGGACCCGCGCGCGAGGCCTCGCGGCGCATGCGCACCTCGGCCATCGCCTTGCGGATCTCGCCCGCGCTTTTCTCGGGCGCGAGATCCGAGAGCGACCGCTCGGTCGGCATCTCGATATTGATCGAGAGCCGGTCGGCCCATTTCCCCGCCTCCTCGATCAGCTCGGGCGCGGCATCGGGGATGGTCTTGAGGTGGATATAGCCGCGAAAATTCTCCTGCTCGCGCAGGGTGCGCGCGATGCGCACCATGTCGGCCATCGTGTCGTCGGGGGAGCGGATGATGCCCGAGGACAGGAACAGCCCCTCGATATAGTTGCGGCGGTAGAACTCGATCGTCAGCGACACGACCTCTTCGACCGAGAAGCGCGCGCGTTCGATCCGGCTCGAGACGCGATTGATGCAATAGGCGCAGTCGTAGATGCAGAAATTCGTCATCAGGATCTTCAGAAGACTGATGCAGCGCCCGTCCGGCGCGTAGGCGTGGCAGATGCCCGATCCGCCGGAACTGCCGACGCCCTTGCCGTCGCGGGAATCGCGCCGCTGCCCGCCCGACGAGGCGCAGGAGGCATCGTATTTCGCCGCGTCGGAGAGAATCGCCAGCTTTTCGGAAAGGGTACGCTTCACCATACGTTCGTTATATGTTCACCATTTGATCCGATCAATTGAAAAACCTATCCGGAAGGGGCCGGCCGCGCGCAGAGTTCGGGGGAACCAAGGGGAATCGCTGTCGTTGTTCTTGGAATCATGTGCAAACCCGGTCTCGGGGTTGCGCCTTTGCGCGGCATGGCCATGCTGCCCGCAAAGGTGCGGCCCCGGGCCGTTCGTATCGAGAAAGAAAGTTCTGCCAATGGTTTCTGCCGCGCGCTCCGTTGCGTCCCTCCGGTATTTCCTTGTCGCTCTTCTCTGCTGCATCTCCCTCGCCCTCGCCGCGCTGCCTCAGCCAGTCGCGGCGCAGTCGCTCTTCGGCGGCGGCTCGTCGAGCTCCGACAGCGGCGGCGACGCGGCCTCGGCCCCGCTGCAAAGCCTGCTCGACGTCCTGAAGGACGACAAGGCGCGCCAGGAGCTGATCACCGAGCTTGAAAGCGTGGTGAAGGAGCAAGGCGGCTCGGGCAATGGCGACGGTAGCGGCTCCGACAGCAGCAGCGGCAGCGGGTCCGACGGTAGCAGCCAGGATGGCGGCGGCCAGGACGGCAGCCAAGACGGCAGCGGCCAGCAGGACGGCGGTCAGAGCGGCGACGGCCAGAGCGGCAAGGGCGACGGCAGCACCGCGCAGACCGGCCCGCAGAACACCGCGTCGATCGGCACACGGGTCGCCGAATGGACGCAGGAGGTGGCGCAGAGTGCGGCGGCAAGCGCGGCCAATTTCTACGACAGCCTGACCTCGGGCTCGTCGATCCTGAACGGTCTGTCCGGGCAGGAACTGACTGTTCTCTGGGAGACGCTGCGCTCGCTGCTTCTCGTCATCGTCATCACCGTCGCGGTGTTCCTGGCGCTCCGGACGCTCTTCCAGCCGGTGTTCCGGCGGATGGGCGAGCGGGTGCAGGACACCAACATCATCCGCACGCTCCTGCTTTTCGGCGGCTCGCTGGTGCTCGATGCGATGACGGTGATCGTCGCCTGGGGCCTCGGCTACGCCATCGCGGTGCTCGCGCTCGGCGATTACGGGCAGATGGGCTTCCGGCAGGCGCTCTACCTCAACGCCTTCCTGATCGTCGAGCTGATCAAGGTCGCGATCCGTGCCATCGTCTCGCCCTCGGCGGGCGGGCTGCGGCTGATCAACCTCTCGAACCGCGCGGCGAAGCGGCTGATGCGGCATCTCAACGTGGTGGTGTCGGTGATGGGCTACGGGCAGCTCCTCATCCTGCCGGTGGTCAACCGCAACATCTCCTTCGCCGCCGGCAATGCCGTCTCGGCGGTGCTGTCGCTATTCGTGCTGCTCTATCTCGTCGTGCTGGTGATCCGGCATCGCGACAACGTCGCCAACTGGATCGCGCGCCGCATCAAGACGCATGAGTTCGACGAGGACGAATACGAGGAGACCGTCGCCGACAAGCACCGCCTGACCGGGCCGCTCGCGCCGTTGGTGCGCAACTGGCACTGGTTCGCGCTGATCTATCTCGCGGTGATGTTCGTGGTGGTGATGACCCGCCCCGCCACGGCGGTGGCCGATCTCCTGACCGCGTCCGGCAAGGTCGCGCTCGCGGTCCTGATCGGCTCGGTCATCGTGGGGGCCTTGGGACGGGCGCTGTCGCGCGGCATCACCTTGCCCGACGAACTGCGCAAGAAGCTGCCGCTTCTCGAGCACCGCCTGAACGCGATCGTGCCGAAGATCCTCGTGACCCTTCGCATCCTCGTCTCGGTCGCGGTCCTCGTCTACGCGCTGAGCGTGATGGGCCTTCTCAATTTCGGCGCCTTCCTCGGCTCCGACCGCGGTCTCAGCCTCTCGGGCGCGGTGGTCTCGGTGGTGCTGATCCTGCTCGTGGCCTTCGGCATCTGGCTCGCCTTCAACTCGTGGATCGATTACCGCCTGAACCCCGATTACGGCACCATCCCGAGCTCGCGGGAGACGACGCTCCTGTCGCTCCTGCGCAATGCGGTGACGATCGGGCTTCTGATCCTGACCCTGATGTTCTGCCTCAGCGAGATCGGCATCAATATCGGGCCGCTCCTGGCCTCGGCCGGTGTGCTCGGTCTCGCCATCGGTTTCGGCGCGCAGAAGATGGTGCAGGACATCATCACCGGCGTGTTCATCCAGCTCGACAACGCGATGAACGTGGGCGACGTGGTGACCGTGGGCGGCACAACCGGCACGGTCGACAAGCTGACCGTGCGCTCGGTGAGCCTGCGCGCGGTCGACGGGACCTATCACATCATCCCGTTCTCCTCGGTCGACATGGTGTCGAACTACATGCGCGACTTCTCCTACCATGTCGCGGATATGGGGATCGCCTATCGCGAGGATATCGACGAGGCCAAGACCGCGATGCTCGACGCCTTCGAGACGCTCAGGGGCGACGAGGATCAGGGCGGGTTCATCCTCGACGATCTTGAATGGTTCGGGGTGCAGACGCTGGGCGACAGCGCCGTGGTGCTGCGGGCGCGGATCAAGACCGTGCCGGGCAAGCAATGGGGCATCGGGCGTCTCTACAACGAGCTCCTGAAGAAGCTCTTCGACGAGCGCGGGATCGAGATCCCCTTCCCGCACCAGACGCTGTTCTTCGGCGAGGACAAGAAGGGCCGCACGCAGGTGCTGCGGCTCTCGCAGGAGCGCTCCGACGACGAAGAGGTCGAAGGCTCCGCCGAGGAGGTCTCCGAGGAGACAACGCGCGACGCCAAGTCGCCCACGATGGACACGACGCTCGACGACGACGATGTCGCCGATCTCGATCCGGGCGACGGGCGGTGAGGGCGGCGTCGGGCGCTCGGCGGCTGTTGTCGGGTGTGCCGGGCTGACGTCGGTCTCTGACGGTGAAGGATCTGCCTTGGCCGTCAGGATCGGCACCCATCCCGGACGCGCTCGTGAATCCACGTCCGGCGTCGACCGTGATGCCGACGCGTCAGGCAAATTGCGGCAAACGGCACCACCACAGCCGCAGCAGCGCATACCCCGCCAAACGCGCCCGCAAGGGGCATCGCCCCTCGCGCCGCGCAGGATGATCGGGACGATCAGACTGCCAGAGCAGCGCGCGCGGAACGCGCGCTCCTTTGGATCGGACCTCAGCCGTCCTTGCGGATGGTCTCGTTCTTCGGGTCGTAGGGGCTGTCCTCGACGACCTCGGCATCCCAGAGCTCGCGGAACATCCGCACCTTGAGCTTCGTGCCCGGCACCGCCAGCTCGGGACGGACATAGCCCATGCCGATGGACTTGCCGAACGCGACCGAATAGCCGCCCGAGGTCAGGCGTCCGACGCGGGTGCCGTCCTCGGTATAGAGCGCCTCGCGGCCCCAGGGATCGGCATCCTCCGGACCGTCGATCAGGAGCGTGCAGCACTTCGACCGCACACCGGTCTCGACCAGCGCGTCCTTGCCGTGGAAGCCCTTGTCCAGATCGACGAAGCGCGGCAGATCGGCCTCGAGCGGGGTGGCGTCGCGGCCAAGCTCGTTGCCAAAGGCGCGGTAGCTCTTCTCCTGGCGAAGCCAGTTCTGGGCGCGGGCTCCGACGGGCTTCAGCCCGTGCTTTTCGCCCGCCGCCATCAGCTTGTCCCAGAGATGCGCGCCCATCTCGATCGGGTGGTGCAGCTCCCAGCCAAGCTCGCCGGTATAGGCCACGCGGATCGCCATGACAGGCACCATGCCGAGCTCGATGTCGCGGGCGGACAGCCAGGGGAAGCGCTTGTTCGACAGCGCGGTCTCGGGATCGGCGTCGCGGATCAGCTCTTTCAGCACGTCGCGCGATTTCGGACCGGCGATGGCGTAGACTCCCCATTGGGTGGTGACATCCTGGATCTCGATATAGCCGAACTCGCCCGCCTTGTCGGCCGCGGCCTTGCGCAGGTAGTCGGCGTCATAGGCGGCCCAGGCCCCGGCGGAGACGAGGTAATACTCGTTCTCCGCCAGCCGGACGATGGTGTATTCGGTCCGGGTCGTGCCCTTCGAGGTCAGCGCGTAGGTCAGGTTGATCCGGCCCACCTTCGGCAGCTTGTTGCAGGTGAACCAGTCGAGGAACGCGGTCGCGCCGGGGCCCGCCACGCGATGCTTGGCAAAGGCGGTGGCGTCGATCAGGCCCGCGGCCTCGCGGATCGCGCGGGCCTCGTCGACCGCATGCTGCCACCAGCCGCCGCGGCGGAAGCTGCGCGCATCGTGGTCGAAGCTGTCTTCCGCATCGAGCGGGCCGTAGTAGTTCGGGCGCTCCCAGCCGTTCACATGGCCGAACTGCGCGCCCAGCGCCTTCTGCCGGTCATAGGCGGGCGCGGTGCGGAGCGGGCGGCAGGCCGGGCGTTCCTCGTCGGGGTGGTGGAGGATGTAGACGTGCTCGTAGGCCTCCTCGTTCTTGCGGGCGGCATACTCGGTCGTCATCCACGAGCCGTAGCGCTTGGGGTCGAGCGAGGCCATGTCGATCTCGGCCTCGCCCTCGACCATCAGCTGCGCGAGGTAGTGACCGGCGCCGCCGGCGGCGGTGATCCCGAAGGAGAAGCCCTCGGCCAGCCACATGTTGCGCAGGCCCGGCGCGGGGCCGATGAGCGGGTTGCCGTCGGGCGTGTAGCAGATCGGGCCGTTGAAATCGTCCTTGAGACCCACTTCCTCGGAGGACGGGATCCGGTGGATCATCGACATGTACTCTTCCTCGATCCGCTCGAGATCGAGCGGGAAGAGGTCGGCGCGGAAGCTGTCGGGCACGCCGTATTCGAACCGCGCGGGCGCGTTCAGCTCGTAGGGGCCGAGGATCCAGCCGCCGCGCTCTTCGCGGACATACCACTTGGCATCGGCGTCGCGGATGACCGGGTGCTGATCGTTGGTCTTGCGCCATTCCACGAGGGTCGGATCGGGCTCGGTCACGATGAACTGGTGCTCGACCGGGATCGCGGGGATCTTGATGCCAAGGAGCTTCGCGGTGCGCTGCGCGTGGTTGCCGGTCGCGGTCACGACATGCTCGGCCTCGATCACCTGGGTCTCGTCGGAGGGCACGAGGTTGCCGCCCTTCTCGACCATCTTGGTGACGGTGACGTTCCAGTGATCTCCGGCCCATTCGTAGCCGTCGACCTGCCACTTGCGCTCGATCATGACGCCGCGCTGGCGGGCGCCCTTGGCCATCGCCATGGTGACGTCGGCGGGATTGATGTAGCCGTCGGTCGGGTGGTAGATCGCGCCCTTCAGGTCGTCGGTGCGGATCAGCGGCCAGCGCTCCTTGATCTGGTCGGGGGTCATCCACTCGAAGGGCACGCCGCAGGTCTCGGCGGTCGACGCATAGAGCATGTACTCGTCCATGCGCGCATCGGTCTGCGCCATGCGCAGGTTGCCCACCACGAAGAAGCCCGCATTGAGGCCGGTCTCTTCCTCGAGCGTCTTGTAGAACTTGATCGAGTAGTCGTGGATGTGGGTCGTCGCGTAGGACATGTTGAAATAGGGCAGAAGACCCGCGGCATGCCAGGTCGAGCCGGAGGTGAGCTCGTCGCGCTCCAGGAGCATGACGTCCTGCCAGCCGGCCTTGGCGAGGTGATAGGCGATGGACGTGCCGACGGCGCCACCGCCGACGACGAGAGCTTTGACCTGGGTCTTCATGAGAGCGCACTCCGGGCGGGTGAGTTTGGCCCGTCTTAGCCGCGCCGCGCCCCACCCGCCACGAGCCCGCCCGACTTCTTGTGGACGGAAAGCGACATGCGGTCTCCCGGACAGCGGCTCCGACACCCGACCGTGCGGTTTCGGGTCCGTTTTCACCTGACCATCGTCCCCATCAGCAGTCCCTGCGGGTCCCTGCCCGGCGGCCTTGTCGAAAAAGCGACGCGGCACGCACCGGCTGTGCTAGGATCGGGGCATTCAACCCAAATCCATTTCGGAGACAGATATGGCCAAGCTCGATTTGACCGCCGCGGCGGATCTCCTGCGCGATCTGCGCGACCGGCGGCTGCCGCCCGAGATCGTCCACACCTCGATCGACATCCGCGGGGCGCAGGCGACGATGCTGAAGGACGGCACGCTGCTGATTCCCGGCACCAACGAGATCATGGACTGGTTCGACTTCAACCTTCAGATCGGCCCGGTGCCGATGGACGGGCACGGGTTCGAGGTGGTGCCGGGCGATTCGGGGGCGCTCTATCACGCCGGGTTCCTCGAGCACGCGCAGCTTCTCTACCCGTTCGCCAAGGCGCTGAGACCGAAATTCATCCTCGGCCACAGCCTGGGCGCGGCGTCGGCGCAGATCATCGGCATGTCGCTCAGGATCCCGACCATCGCCTTCGCCTCGCCCAAGACCACCAAGTCGCGCGGCCAGCTTCCCGGCGAAGGCTGGGTGGTCAATCTCTGCCGCGTCGACGACACGGTCTGCCATATGCCCCCGCGCGAACTGGGTTTTCGCAATCTGGGCTCGGTCTACTGGATGGCGCCGGACGTGCTCGACATGGACGAGGATCACTCGATCGAGAACTACCACGTGCTGCTCAAACTCAAGCGCATCCGCGACCGTGTGCCCATCGCGTGGCCGCGCTGAAGCAGCGCCGGCTGAATCGTGCTGAAACCGGCGCCCGCACCCTTTCGCTGGCGCCGTGGCCCCCCTATAAGAGCCACCGGTCCGCCCGGGGGGAGTCGCGGACCCAACGGGTATTGGGGGAACGGCAGCAATGTTCGGTTTGGACAAACTCCTCGGCGCCTTCTCGGCGGATATGGCCATCGACCTCGGGACGGCGAACACGCTCGTCTACGTCAAGGGGCGCGGTGTGATCCTGTCTGAGCCGTCTGTGGTGGCCTATCACGTCAAGGACGGCGTCAAGAAAGTGCTCGCGGTGGGCGAGGACGCCAAGCTCATGCTGGGCCGCACGCCCGGCTCGATCGAGGCGATCCGGCCGATGCGCGAAGGCGTCATCGCCGATTTCGACGTCGCGGAAGAGATGATCAAGCACTTCATCCGCAAGGTGCACAAGCGCTCGACCTTCTCGAAGCCGAAGATCATCGTCTGCGTCCCGCATGGCGCGACGCCGGTGGAAAAGCGGGCGATCCGCCAGTCGGTCCTGTCGGCCGGGGCGCGCAAGGCGGGGCTCATCGCCGAGCCCATCGCGGCGGCCATCGGCGCGGGCATGCCGATCACCGATCCGACCGGCAACATGGTCGTCGATATCGGCGGCGGCACCACCGAGGTGGCGGTCCTGTCGCTCGGTGACATCGTCTATGCGCGCTCGGTGCGCGTCGGCGGCGACCGGATGGACGAGGCGATCATCAACTACCTGCGCCGTCAGCAGAACCTCCTGGTGGGCGAATCCACCGCCGAGCGGATCAAGACCTCGATCGGCACGGCGCGGATGCCCGATGACGGGCGCGGCTCGTCGATGCAGATTCGCGGCCGCGACCTGCTGAACGGCGTCCCGAAGGAGACCGAGATCAGCCAGGCGCAGGTCGCCGAGGCGCTGGCCGAGCCGGTACAGGCGATCTGCGAGGCGGTGATGACCGCGCTCGAGGCCACGCCGCCGGATCTGGCCGCCGACATCGTCGACCGCGGCGTGATGCTGACGGGCGGCGGCGCGCTTCTGGGCGATCTGGACCTGGCGCTGCGCGAGCAGACCGGTCTGGCGGTGTCGATCGCCGATGAAAGCCTCAACTGCGTCGCGCTCGGCACCGGCAAGGCGCTCGAATACGAAAAGCAGCTGCGCCACGCGATTGATTACGACAGCTGACGCGGCCAAGCTCTTGTCTAGGGGGCAGGATTGGCACGGGACCGGGCAAGCGAGGATTACGGAGGACCGCTGAAGCGGCTGCTTCTGACGGTGCTCGTTCTGTGCCTGATCGGCCTCGTGCTGATCTGGCGCATCGACAGCCCGCGCGTCGAGCGATTCCGCGCGCAGGTCGTCGACGCCATCGTGCCGAACATGTCCTGGGCGATGAAGCCGGTCACCGCGACGGTGCAGATCGCGCGCGAGTTCCGGTCCTACCAGAACATCTGGGACCAGAATCGCGAGCTGCGCCGCGAACTCAGGCAGATGACGGCCTGGAAAGAGGCCGCGCTGCAGCTCGAGCAGGAGAACGCGCGGCTGCGTGACCTGAACAACGTCAGGCTCGATCCGAAGCTCACCTATATCACCGGCGTCGTGCTGGCCGATTCGGGCTCGCCCTTCCGGCAGTCGGTGCTGATCAACGTGGGCTCGCGCGACGGCATTGTCGATGGCTGGGCGACGATGGACGGGATCGGGCTTGTCGGCCGGATCTCGGGCGTGGGCGCGAACACGAGCCGGGTGATCCTGCTGACCGACGCCACAAGCCGCATCCCGGCGATCATCCAGCCCTCGGGGCAGCGGGCACTGGTGACCGGCGACAACAGCTCCGCCCCGCCGGTGGATTTCCTGGAGAACCCGGACCTCGTGAAGCCCGGCGACCGGATCGTGACGAGCGGCGACGGCGACGTGTTCCCGCCGGGGCTCCTGATCGGACAGGTCGCGCAGGATCCGGGCGGGCGGCTTCGGGTGCGGCTCGCTGCCGACTACGAGCGGCTCGAGTTCCTGCGCGTGCTCCGCGATCACGGCGCGCGGCGCGTGACCCAGCCCTCGGCGCTGATCACGCCCGAAGAGCCGCCGGTCCAGCCCGGTACCGAGCCGGTCGCGGATGCGGAGCCGGAGGCCACCGATGGCTGAGACCGACCGCGTCCATCTCTGGGCCATGCGCGTGGTGTTCTGCGCGCTCTGCCTTCTGGTGATGTTCTTCAACCTCCTGCCGCTGCACCTGGCGCCGCGCGGCTTTGCCGGTCCGGACCTGATCGTCGCGCTGATCTTCGCCTGGGCGCATCGGCGGCCCTCCTTCGTGCCGCCCTTGGCCATCGCGGGCACGATGCTTGTTGCGGATCTGGTGTTCCAGCGCCCGCCTGGGCTGATGGCGGCGATGGTGCTGATCTTCGCCGAGCAGATGAAGGTCCGCGCACGCAGCCAGCGCGATGCGGGCTTCGCGGTGGAATGGCTGCAGGTCTCCATTGCCCTGATCGTGATGGCGCTGGTCTTCCAGATCGCGATGGCGCTGCTTATCCTGCCGATACTGGGCTGGGCGACGCTTCTGTCGCAGGTGGTGACGACGATCCTCGTCTATCCGCTGGTGGTGGCCTTTTCGCACGGGCTTCTGGGCATCCGCCATGCGGGTCCCCGCGAGAATGACCGGATGGGGTTCAGGTCGTGAAGCGTACGCCGAAGGAAAGCGCGGACAGTTTCCGCAAGATCTCGCGCCGCGGGTTGATCCTCGGCGGGGCCCAGCTGGGCTTTGCCGGGCTGCTGACGCTCCGGATGCGGCAGATGCAGGTCGATCAGGCCGACGAGTTCCGGCTGATGGCCGAGGAGAACCGGATCAACATCCGGCTCATTCCGCCCGCACGGGGCCAGATCTTCGACCGCAACGGCGTGACGCTCGCGGCCAACGAGCCCTCCTACCGGATCAACCTCGTGCGCGAGGATGCGGGCGACGTGGAGGACGTGATCGCGCGGCTCCGAACGCTCGTCTCCCTCGACGAGGACGAGCTCGAGCGGGCGATGGCGGAAATGAAGCGCTCCGCACCGTTCCTGCCCGTGACCGTCGCCGACCGCGTGACCTGGGACGAGATCAGCCGGGTCGCGGTCAACGCCCCTGCCCTGCCCGGCGTGGTGCCTGAGGTCGGTCTCAGCCGCTCCTATCCGCATCACGAGATGTTCGCGCATGTGGTGGGCTATGTCGGCCCGGTCTCGGAGCGCGATCTGGCGCGCTACGAGGATCCCGAGCCGGTCCTGCGCATCCCGCGCTTCCAGATCGGCAAGGTGGGCGTCGAGACCAAATACGAGGAAAGCCTGCGCGGTCGCGCCGGCGCCAAGCGCGTCGAGGTCAACGCCGTCGGCCGTGTCATGCGCGAGCTGGGGCGTCGTGAAGGCGAGGCCGGCGCGGATATCCAGCTGACCGTCGACACGCGGCTTCAGGATTACATCAACGCCCGGCTCGGCGAGCAGAGCGCCAGCGTGGTGGTGATGGATCTGGAAAAGGGCGACCTCCTGGCCATCGCCTCGGCCCCGTCCTTCGATCCGAACAAGTTCGTGCGCGGGATCTCGGTCGCCGATTACGGCGTCTACCGCGAGAACGAGCGGCGTCCCCTGGCCTCGAAGACGGTGCAGGACGCCTATCCGCCCGGCTCGACCTTCAAGATGGTCACCGCGCTCGCGGCGATGGATGCGGGCCTGATCTCGCCCTCCGAGACGGTCTGGTGCCCGGGGCACCTGCAGGTCGGCGGGCGGCGGTTCCACTGCTGGAAGCGCGTGGGCCATGGCCACATGAACCTCGAGAACTCGCTGCGCGAAAGCTGCGACGTCTATTATTACGACCTCGCGCTCAAGGTCGGCATCGACCGCATCGCCGAGATGTCGCGCAGGCTCGGCCTGGGCTACGCGCCCGACATCCCGATGTCGGCGGTGACGGCGGGGCTGATCCCGGACAAGGATTGGAAAGAGCGCGAGCGCGGCCAGCCCTGGGTGATCGGCGACACGGTGAACGTGTCGATCGGTCAGGGCTACGTTCTGTCCTCGCCGCTCCAGCAGGCGATCCTCGCCGCGCGGCTCGCCACCGGGCGCTCCATCGAGCCGCGTCTCGTCAAATCCATCGACGGGGTCGAGACCCCGTCGCGCGGCGGCGAAAGCCTCGGGCTGAACGAGAACCACCTGCGGCAGATCCGCAAGGCGATGTTCGCCGTCTCGAACAACCGCCGCGGCACCGCCTGGCGGTCGCGCATCGTCGCCGAAGGCATGGAGATGGCGGGCAAGACCGGCACCAGCCAGGTCCGCAACATCACCGCCGCCGAGCGCGCCCGGGGCGTCACCCGCAACGAGGACCTGCCCTGGAAGCGCCGCGACCACGCGCTGTTCGTGAACTTCGCGCCCTATGCGAACCCGCAGATCGCGGTCTCGGTGGTGGTGGAGCATGGCGGCGGCGGCTCGTCGGCGGCAGCGCCCATCGCGCGCGACGTCACGCTCCAGGCGCTCTACAAGGGCGACCCGCCGCTCGAGGCCTACCCGGCCGCCGACCGCGACAAGATCGCCGAGCAGCAGGAGCAGATGAAGCGCGAGCGCGAGGAGCGGCGACAGGTCTCGTCGAGCCGCGCATGAGCTACCTTGAATACAACGTCAAAACCGTCCCCTCGGGCTGGCGGAAGATCCTCTACCTGAACTGGGGGCTCGTGGTGCTGCTCTCGGCGGTGGCGGGCGTCGGCTTCCTGATGCTCTACTCGGTCGCGGGTGGGTCCTTCGACCCCTGGGCCGAGCCGCAGATGAAGCGCTACCTTCTGGGCCTGACCGCGATGTTCATCGTGGCGATGGTGCCGATCTGGTTCTGGCGCAACATGGCGGTGCTCGCCTATCTCCTCGGCCTCGGGCTTCTCTTGGCGGTGGAGTTCTTCGGCTCCGTCGGCATGGGCGCGCAGCGCTGGATCGATATCGGCTTCATGCGGCTGCAGCCGTCCGAGGTGATGAAGATCGCGCTCGTGATGATCCTCGCCGCCTATTACGACTGGCTGCCGCTCAAGAAGACCTCGCGCCCGCTCTGGGTGCTCCTGCCGGTTGTCCTGATCCTGCTTCCGACCGGGCTCGTGCTGACCCAGCCCGATCTCGGCACCGCGATCCTCCTGATCGTCGCGGGCGGGCTGATGATGTTCATCGCGGGCGTGCACTGGGCCTATTTCGGCGCGGTCGTCGCGGGCGGGATCGGCTTCATCACCGTCGTGTTCAAGTCGCGCGGCACCGACTGGCAGCTTCTGAAGGACTACCAGTTCCGCCGCATCGACACCTTCATCGACCCCTCGGTCGATCCCCTAGGCGCGGGCTACCACATCACCCAGGCCAAGATCGCCATGGGCTCGGGCGGCTGGACGGGCCGGGGCTTCATGCAGGGCACCCAGTCGCGGCTGAACTTCCTGCCCGAAAAGCACACCGACTTCATCTTCAACACGCTGGCCGAGGAGTTCGGCTTCGTCGGCGGCTTCTCCCTTCTGGTGCTCTACGTGCTGATCATCGTCTTCTGCATCGCCTCGGCGCTCCAGAACCGCGACCGCTTCTCCTCGCTCCTGACGCTTGGCGTGGCGCTGACCTTCTTCCTGTTCTTCGCCGTGAACATGTCGATGGTGATGGGCCTCGCGCCGGTAGTGGGCGTGCCCCTGCCGCTCGTCAGCTATGGCGGCTCGGCGATGCTGGTCCTGATGATCGCCTTCGGCCTCGTGCAATCGGCGCATATACACCGCCCGAGGAACCGCGCGTGATCACCGTTCTTTTCGCCGCCAATGCGGAGCGATGGGCGCAGTACGAAGCGCCGCTGACCGCCGCGCTCGATGCCGAGGGGCTCGACTACCGGCTGATCCCCGACCCGAGCGACATCGCGCCCGAGGCGGTCGATTACATGGTCTACGCGCCGCTCTCCGAGGTGCAGGATTTCACGCCCTACACCCGGCTCAAGGCCGTGATGAACCTCTGGGCCGGGGTCGAGGGCGTGGTCCAAAACCCGACGCTCACCGTGCCCCTGACCCGCATGGTCGATGACGAGGGCCTGACCCAGGGCATGGTCGAATGGGTCACGGGCCATGTGCTGCGCCACCATCTCGGGATGGACGCGCATATCGTGAACCCCGAGCACGTCTGGGACCACAGCCCCCCGCCCCTCTCGAAGGACCGGCCGGTCACCATCCTGGGCCTCGGCGCGCTGGGACAGGCCTGCGCCGCGGCACTGACCCGGCTCGGGTTTCCGGTCACCGGCTGGTCGCGCAGCCCCAAATCGGTCGAGGGCGTCACCTGTCACCACGGGCCGGACGGTCTCGACCGGGCGCTCGAGCAGGCCCGGATCGTCGTTCTGCTCCTGCCCGACACGCCCGCGACCCGCGATATCCTCGACGCCCGCACGCTGGCGCGCCTGCCCCGCGGCGCGGTGGTGATCAATCCCGGTCGCGGCCCGCTGATCGACGACGCAGCACTTCTCGCCGCGCTCGACGAGGGGCAGGTCGCGCATGCGACGCTCGACGTCTTCCGCACCGAGCCCCTGCCCGCGGACCACCCCTTCTGGGCGCATCCGCGCGTCACCGTGACCCCGCATATCGCCTCCGAGACCCGGCCCGACAGCGCCGCCCGCGTCATCGCCGCCAATATCGCCCGCGCCGAGCGGGGCGCGCCCCTGCATCACCTTGTGGACCGCGACGCCGGTTACTGATAGCGCCGCGCTCAGAACAGGAGACCCGTGCCCATGAGCTTCGATCGCAGCCTCAAGATCGCCCCGTCGATCCTCTCCGCCGATTTCGCCAATTTCGGCGAAGAGATCCGCGCCGTCGAGGCCGAGGGCGCCGACTGGATCCACGTGGACGTGATGGACGGCCATTTCGTCCCGAACATCACCTTCGGACCGGCCACCTGCGCCGCGATCCGCCCGCATATCAAGACGGTCATGGACGTGCACCTGATGATCGCGCCGGTCGATCCCTATATCGACGCCTTCGCGCAGGCCGGCGCCGACATCCTCACCGCCCATGTCGAGGCCGGGCCCCATATCCACCGCACCCTGCAGGCGATCCGCGCGGCGGGCTGCAAGGCCGGTCTCGCGCTCAACCCCGGCACCCCGGCCGAGGCCGCAGCCCCCCTTCTCGATCTCGTCGACCTCGTCTGCGTGATGACCGTGAACCCGGGCTTCGGCGGGCAGAAATTCCTCGACATGACCGCCAAGATCACCGCGCTGCGCGAGATGATCGGCGACCGCGAGATCCATATCGAGATCGACGGCGGCGTCGATCCGGCCACGGCCCCCCTGGTGCGCGCCGCCGGTGCCGATGTGCTGGTCGCGGGCTCCGCGGTCTTTCGCGGCGGCTCGGTCTCCGATCCGGCCCCCTATGGCGAGAATATCCGCGCGATCCGTGCCGCCGCCGAAGGCTAGGCCCTTCCCGCCGCCGCAGCTGCGCATAAGTAGCGGTCCATGAACGCCGCACCCGTCACAGCCCGAGACCCACGCCGAAGCGCCGGGCGCCGCGCCCCTGGCCTCATCTGTCCGGAAATATCCCGGAGAGCGCGAGAGGCAGCGCCTCTCGCATGCGAGGGCCTGCCCTCGCATCCCGGGCGCCTTGGCCGATGACCGCGCTGCCGCCAAGCCTGGAGCGTTGGTTCGACAGCCGCGGCTGGTCCCTCCATCCCCACCAGCGCGCCATGCTCGAGCGCAAGGATGCGCCCGCGCTCCTGCTCATCGCGCCCACGGGCGGCGGCAAGACGCTGGCGGGCTTCCTGCCGACCCTGGCCGAGCTCGGCGAGGCCCCCGCGCCCGGGCTCCACACGCTCTATGTCAGCCCGCTCAAGGCGCTCGCCGCCGATATCAAGCGCAACCTGCGCACCCCCATCGAGGAGGCCGGTCTTGCCATCCGGGTCGAGGATCGCACCGGCGACACGCCCGGCAGCCGCAAGAAGCGCCAGCGCGCCGATCCGCCGCATATCCTTCTGACCACGCCCGAGAGCCTTGCGCTCCTGACCTCCTACGAGGACGCAGGCCGCACCTTCGCGGGGCTGCAAAGGGTGATCGTCGACGAGATCCACGCGCTCGCCGAAAGCAAGCGTGGCGACCAGCTCATGCTGGCGCTCGCGCGGCTGCAGACGCTCCGTCCCGAGCTGCGGCGGGTCGGTCTCTCGGCCACCGTCGAGGACCCCGAGGCCATCGCCAGGCTTCTCGCCCGCCATCCCGATCCATGCGCGATTCTCGAGGCCGATCCCGGCCCCGATCCCGACATCTCCATGCTCGTCACCGAAGACGCGCCGCCCTGGTCCGGCGGCGGCGCCGCCTACGCCATCCCGGCGGTGCTCGACGAGGTGCGCCGCCACAAGACCACGCTCATCTTCCACAACACCCGCGCCCAGGCCGAGATCTTCTTTCACAAGCTCTGGCTCGCCAACGAAGACGCGCTGCCCATCGGCATCCACCACGGCAGTCTCGACCGCCAGCAACGCGAGCGGGTCGAGGCGGCGATGGTCCGGGGCGACCTGCGCGCCATCGTCTGCACCGGCTCGCTCGATCTCGGCATCGACTGGGGGGACGTGGACCTGGTGATCCAGGTCGGCGCGCCCAAGAACGTCAAGCGGCTGGTGCAGCGGATCGGTCGCGCCAATCACCGCTACAACGCGCCGTCCAAGGCGCTTCTGGTGCCCGCCAACCGCTTCGAGGTCGTGGAATGCGTGGCGGCGCTGCAGGCGGTGCGCGACCGCGATCTCGACGGCGAAAGCCGCGGGCCCGGTCCGCGCGACGTGCTCTGCCAGCATATCCTGATCGCCGCCGCGGCCGGGCCGTTCGATGCCGACATGCTCTATGCCGAGATGATCTCGGCCGGCGCCTATGCCGGGCTGACGCGCGCCGCCTTCGACGCCTGCCTGGAGTTTTGCGCCACGGGCGGCTACGCGCTGCGCGCCTACGATCAGTGGCAGCGCATCCGGCAGCGCGCTGACGGGCTCTGGGAGCTGCGCGATCCGCGCTCGGCGGTCCGGATCCGGCAAAATATCGGCACGATCCAGGACAGCGACACGCTCAAGGTGCGCTGGCGCGGGCGGGGCGGCGCGCCCTTGGGCGAGATCGAGGAAGGCTTCGCCGCCTCGCTGACCCCGGGCGACACCTTCCTGATCGGCGGCCAGATCGTGCGCTACGAGGGCCTGCGCGAGCTGGTGGTCGAGGTCACCCGCGACGCCCATCGCAAGCCGAAGATCGCCACCTTCGCGGGCACCAAATTCGCCACCTCGACCCAGCTCTCGGCGCGCATCGTCGAGATGTTCCAGCAGCCCGACTGGCCCGAGCTGCCCGCCCATACCGCCGACTGGCTCAGGCTCCAGCGCGATGTCTCGCGCCTGCCCGAGCCCGGGCGGCTCCTGATCGAGAGCTTTCCCCATGACGGGCGCGAGAGCCTCGTGGCCTATGGCTTCGCGGGCCGCAACGCGATGCAGACGCTGGGGCTTCTCCTGACCAAGCGGATGGAGGAGGAAGGCCTCGCGCCGATGGGCTTCGTCTCGACCGATTACGCGGTGCTGATCTGGGGGCTCGACGCGGTCACGGACCCGGTGCCGCTCTTCGATCTGGCGCGGCTCGAAGCCGGGCTCGATGGCTGGCTGCAGGGCAACGCGGTGATGAAACGCACCTTCCGCGCATCGGCCACCATCGCCGGGCTGATCGAGCGGCAGGTCGGCGCGCAGCGCAAAACCGGGCGGCAGGCGACGATGTCATCGGACATCCTTTATGACACGCTGGTGAAATACGACCCCGACCACCTGCTCCTGCAAATCACCCGCGAAGAGGCGATGCGCGGGCTCGTCGATTTCGCCCGCATTCGCGAGATGACCGAGCGGGTCGGAGACCGGATCGACCTCGTGCGGCTCGATCGCGTCACCCCGCTCGCGGCCCCGCTCTTTCTCGAACCGGGCCGTATCCCGATCCGGGGCGAGGCCGACGAGCGGCTCTTGGAAGAAGAGGTCACGCGGCTTCTCGACGCCTCGGGGCTTGCCACGGTGGGTGGCGGAACCGGCTGATCCCGGCGCGAGCCCTCTTGCGGGACCAGCCCGCTTGCGGCATTGAACAAAGCATGAACCGCCTTCCGTTTCTCTTCCGTGGCACGGCGCTCGAAGCGCTGCCCTCCGGTGGCCTGCACTGGCCGGAAGAACGGATGCTGGTGGTCTCGGATCTGCACCTTGGCAAATGCGCGCGGCTGGCTGCCGTGGGCGGCGCGGCGCTGCCGCCCTACGACACCTGCGAGACGCTCCTGAAGCTCGAGCGCGATCTCGAGGCGACCGGCGCGACGCAGGTGATCTGTCTCGGCGACAGTTTCGACGCGCCGGGCATCGACGCGATCCTGCCCGAGGACGAGCGCCTCTGGATCGCGCGCCTGCAGGCCGGGCGCGACTGGGTGTGGATCGAGGGCAACCACGATCCGGGGCCAGTGAGCCTTGGCGGCACGCATCGGCGCGAGCTGGACCGGCGCGGCCTGGTCTTCCGCCATATCGCGCGCGCCGACGGTCAGGGCGAGGTGTCGGGCCATTACCATCCGACGGCGCGGCTGGAGCTTCGGGGGCGCAGGCTGTCCCGGCCCTGCTTCCTCGTCGACGAGGCGCGCCTGATCCTGCCCGCCTACGGGGCCTATACCGGCGGTCTGCGCAGCGATCATGCCGCGCTTGCCGCGCTCATGAGCCGCGAGGCGCGCGCCATCCTGACCGGACCGACGCCGCTCGCGATCCCGATGCCGCGCTGAAGCGGCTTGCGGGGGCTCCCGGGCCGTGCTCCTGTCGCGGCATGTCCAAGACCCGCGTTCACGACAGTTTCGCTCGGCAGAGCCTGATGACGACCTTCGGGGCGGAGCTTCAGGCGGTCGAGCCCGGGCGGGTGACGATCTCTGCGCCCATCGGCGACCACCTGAGGCAGCAGCACGGCTTCGCCCATGCCGGGGTGACCTTTGCGCTCGGTGACAGCGCCGCGGGCTATTCGGCGCTGTCGCTCCTGCCCGAGGACCGCGAGGTGGTGACCTCGGAGATGAAGATCCACCTGCTCGCGCCCGCGGTGGGCACCCGGCTTGTCGCGCGCGGTCGGGTGGTGAAACCGGGCAAGCGGCTGGTGATCGTCATGGCGGATGTCTACGCGCTGGACGAGGACGGCGCGGAAACCCATGTCGCGCTTCTGACCGGCACGATGGTGCCGGTGCCGTCAGGCTGAGGGATTGCGCGCCTCGCCCAGAAACTCCCAGCCGCGCTGGTCGGGGATATGGAGCCGCAGGCTGTCGCCGAGGCTCAGGGTTCCGGGGCGCTCGACCCAGGCGGTGATGCCGCGCAAGCCCTTCGAGGCGGTCTTGTAGGACCCGCCCGCACCGGGATGCACGGTCTCGATTTCCCGCGCGGGCAGATGGCAGGGCCGGTTCTGCATGTCGACGACCAGCATGCCGCCGTCGGAGAGCTGCAGCCGCGACGAGGGCGGCAGGTGCGAGAGGTCCGGCAGGCCGCGCAGCACCACCGTCGCACCGAGAAGCACCGGATCGAGACGGTCGAGTTTCAGCCGACGCGCGACCTCGGAGGTTTCCTCGGCGGAGAGGATCGAGAGCTGCCGCGTGTTCCGGATCTCGGTGCCGCGCGAATATTGGCGGGTGAGGCGGCCGCAGGACGGCCGGTTCAGACCGGAGTGACGCGCGCCGGGGATGCCCTCCCAATCGAGCGCGAGGGTCTCGACGGCCTTGGCCTGGATCCCGGAGGCATCCGGATCGACCCGGCCCAGCCAGACGATTTTGCCAGAGAACTCGGTCGGCAACAGCGCGGGCATTCCGTCGGGCTCAGTCCGTGTGCAGCGTGAAGAAGAGCCGCCGGAACGGGAACAGCACGTTCCCCCGCGGGCCCATCGGATAGGCTTTGCCGATCACCGCCTCGTAGGCCTTGATGAGCTTGGTCTTCTCGTCCTCTTCCAGCATCTGCAGAAGCGGGCGGGCATAGGTGCTCTCGGTGAAGCGGCGCACCGGATGCCCCTCCCCGTCCGGGGCAAGCTCTTGGTAATACTCGGTTTCCCAGAGCGTGACGCGTCCGAGATCGCTCAAGAGGCGATGGTATTCGGCGGGCAGCAGGATCTCGGGCGGCTTGGCCTGGGCAAAGCGGCGAGGATACATCTCTTCGGCGATCTGCACCCAGAGCCGGTGCGACGGCGCGCGGTTCTGATGCGGCAGTTGCACAGCCAGAACGCCGCCCGGCGCCAGCATTCCGGCAAGCCGCGTCAGAAGCGCCGGATGATCTCCGACCCAATGCAACGCGGCGTTGGAGAAGATCATCGCGCAGGGTGCGTCGCTTTCCCATGTCGCGAGATCGGCCTCGATGATGTCCTTGTAGACGCCCGTGCGGCGGGCATGTTCGAGCATCGTCTTGCTCTGGTCGACGCCCACGAGACGGCGGCGCAACTGGCCGAGCGCGGGTCCGACGGCGCCGGAGCCGCAGCCCAGGTCGACGATATCGCCTTCGGGCAGCGGGCCGACCGAGCGCAGGAGGTCCAGCGCGGGGCGCAAGCGGAACCCCCGGAACCTGTGATACAGGCCGGGGTTCCAGTCGGTCTCTTCGTCGAGGCTCATGCCGAGGGTTCAGGCTCCAGACCGCCCGAGGGCTTGCCCTTGGGTTTGGTCTTGGGGATCGCGGTGAGCGACGGGGTGTCGCTCGGCGGCTCGTCGGAGGTCGCGTTGCCATCGCCCGATTGCGGCGGCTCGCCCCGGATGACGCGCTTGATCTCCTCGCCGGTCAGCGTCTCGTATTCCAGAAGACCCTGCGCCAGACGCTCCCATTCCTCGTTCTTCTCGGTGAGGATGGCATGGGCGCGCTCGTAGGCTTCCTGGATGAAGCGCTTCACCTCTTCCTCGATCAGCTCCTTGGTATGGGCCGAGACCGACAGGCCCGCGGTATTGCCCTGGTAGCCCTCATGCGCCTCGGAATAGTCGATATTGCCGATCTTGTCGGACATCCCCCAGCGCAGGACCATGGCGCGCGCCAGGGCAGAGGCTTGCTGGATATCGCCGGCGGGTCCGTTCGAGACGTTGTCGTCGCCATATTTGATGATCTCGGCGGCCTTGCCCGCCATGGTCATCGCGAGCTTTTCCTCGCATTCCGAGCGGTGCCAGTTCAGGCGGTCGATCTCGGGCAGCGACACGACCATGCCGAGCGCGCCGCCGCGCGGGATGATCGTCGCCTTGTAGACCGGATCGCATTGCGGCAGCGACAGGCCGACGATGGCGTGACCGGCCTCGTGATAGGCGGTCTTTTCCTTCTGCTCGGGCGTCAGGACCATGGAGCGGCGCTCCGCGCCCATCATCACCTTGTCCTTGGCGTTCTCGAAATCGATCATGGTCACGAAGCGGCGTCCGACGCGGGCGGCCATCAGCGCGGCCTCGTTCACGAGGTTCGCGAGATCGGCACCCGAGAAGCCGGGCGTGCCGCGCGCGATGATGCGCAGGTCGACATCGGGACCGAGCGGGGTCTTGCGGGCGTGAACGCCGAGGATCTTCTCGCGGCCCTTGAGGTCGGGGTTCGGAACGGTGACCTGGCGGTCGAAGCGGCCCGGGCGCAGAAGCGCGGGGTCGAGCACGTCGCGGCGGTTGGTGGCGGCGATGATGATGACGCCCTCATTGGCCTCGAAGCCATCCATCTCCACCAGAAGCTGGTTCAGCGTCTGCTCGCGCTCGTCATTGCCGCCGCCATAGCCCGAGCCACGGTTGCGGCCGACGGCGTCGATCTCGTCGATGAAGACGATGCAGGGCGCGTTCTTCTTGGCCTGCTCGAACATGTCGCGCACGCGGGACGCGCCGACGCCGACGAACATCTCGACGAAGTCGGAGCCCGAGATGGTGAAGAAGGGCACGCCCGCCTCGCCCGCGATGGCGCGCGCGAGAAGCGTCTTACCCGTGCCCGGAGGGCCCACGAGCAGCGCGCCCTTGGGGATCTTGCCACCGAGGCGCGAGAATTTCTGCGGGTTGCGGAGAAACTCGACGATCTCCTCGAGCTCTTCCTTGGCCTCGTCGATGCCCGCGACGTCGTCGAAGGTCACGCGGCCGTGCTTTTCGGTCAGCATCTTGGCCTTGGACTTGCCGAAGCCCATCGCGCCGCCGCGACCGCCGCCCTGCATGCGGTTCATGAAGTAGATCCAGACGCCGATCAGCAGCAGGAAGGGCAGAAGCGAGATCAGGAAGGACTGCACGCCCGACTGTTCCTGCGGCTCGGCGCGGAACGCGACATTGTTGTCGGTCAGGAGCTTGGTGGTCTCGGCATCCTGCGGCTTGATCGCGATGTAATCGGTGCCTTCGGAGCGGAACCGAACCTGTTCACCATCGAGCGTGACCTGGCTGACCGACCCGTCCTCCACGGCGGAAACGAAGTCGGAATAGGGCATCTCGCGCGATTGCAGCGTGCCGTTCCCACCCGAAAACAGGTTGAACAGAGCGAGCACGAGAAGGAACAGGACCACCCAGAGGGCGAGATTGCGCGCATTGCCCAAGGCAAGATCTCCTCAAAATCGGTCTTATGCCCTCTAGCATGAGCGGCACGCTGTTAACATAGGGATAGCAGCGGTCCATTCAACGTAAGCGCATGAGCTCCGGCAGGCCCATGCCCACCTGTCCGAACGGGGCGTATCGCAAGATTGCGGCAGCGCCAAGACCGAGCGCGGGACAGGCGAGGAGCGCGCCGTCGCGCCAGAGCGCCGGAAGCGCCCGTGCCGCACGGTGCGGATGGATGCGGTTTTCCTCTGGCAGGGCGGCCCAGCCGGTCTCGCCCAGGGCGGCGATTTCGGCACCGTCGCGCGTCTCGGTGAGCTGCCACCGGCCATCCCAGAGCGTGCCCACGGTCGCAGGCAGAGGCTCGGGCGGAACGGCTGCAAGCTCACGGAAAAGGTAGAGTTTGTCCCGGCGCGCCATCGCCTCGCAGCCGTTAAGCGTTCCGCTGCCCCCCGAGAGCAGGCGATCGAGAAGTTGTTCGAGAGGCGCCTCGCGGGGGCGATAGCCGGTTCCGCCGATCAGCGAGAGCGCGGCGGAGAGGAGCCGAAGCTGCGTGTCGCGCTCGGTCGCGGCAAGGCCGTCGCGGTCGAAGGTGATGTCCCCGGTCCGCGTATCTTCCGCCCCGATCCGGCCCCAGACCTCGAGCGCGCGCGCAGTCAGCGCGTCGCGGGCGCGGGACTGCCGACGCGCCGCCTCGGCCAGAATATCGGGACCGAGCCACTCTTCGGCGAGGCGCGGCAGAAGGCCGCGGTAGCGGGCGCGGTCGTAGCGCGGGTCCTCGTTGGTGGGATCCTCGACCCAGCGGCCCTTGAGAACGCTCAGGTAGTGGCGCAGCTCGGCGCGGCGCATGCCGAGACAGGGGCGGATGATGTCGTAGCCCTCGCCCCCCGCAGGCTGCACCCCCTGCCCCTCGGCGGCGAGCGGGGCGACCCGCACAGGACGCTTTGGCGCCATCGCGGAAAGCCCCTCGACACCGGCGCCACGCGCCAGCCGGGCCAAGAAGGTCTCGGCCAGATCGTCCTCGGTATGGGCGAAGAGCACATGCGCGATCGGTCCCCGCCAGCCCTCGATCAGCCGGAGCCGCGCTTCCCGCGCTGCCGCCATCAGGTTGCCGCGGCCATCCCAGCGCCAGCGCAGGATGCTGTGAGGATGCCCGAGCGCGGCGCATTCCTGACCCACGAACCGCGCCTCCTCGGCGCTCTCTTGGCGCAGCCCGTGGTCGATGGTGACGACGTGCAGGCGCAGACCCCAGACCCGCGTCCAGTTATGCGCCAGCGTCAGCATCGCCATGGAATCGCCGCCGCCCGAGACGGCGAGCGCGATGTCGGACGGGAAGTCCGGCCCGAGAAGCACCCCCATCTCGGCGGCGAAACGCGCGTCGAGACCGGAGCCGGTCGCGGTCACGGACAGGGGAGTTGCGAGCGCGCCGCCTGCGCCTCGGCCACGGCGGCATCGCCGGGGAAGCGGTTGCCGACCTCGGCGAGCGTCACGCAGGCCTCGGACACCGAGCCGAGCGCGCCAAGCGCCGCGCCGAGCTTCCAGAGCGCGACCGGAGCGACCTCGGATTGCGGATAGGCGGAATAGGCGTCGAGATAGGCCTGCGCCGCGCCGCGGGTGTCGCCCGCGCCTTCCAGCGCCCGGCCGCGCCCGACCAGCGCCGCCGCGTCTAGCGGACCGCCCGGATAGGTCTGGCGGTAGGTCTCAAAGAGGTTCGCGGCGGATTGAAAGTCACCGCTGGCGAGCGCCTCCTGCGCCCGCCGGAAGTCCTGCTCTTCGTTGACCGCGAGCTGCGCGCCGCCGGAGGGCAACGCCTCGGCGCCCGTGCCTGTGCCTGCGCCCGGCGCGGTCTCGATATCGGCGACGGTCGCGGTGCCGTCGGTGGGCAAGGGCTGGCCGTCGAGCGACGGCCCGCCGGACATGATCGGACCGCTGCCGCTCGTCGCCGGCGCCGTGCCGCCCAGGGGCGCGGTCTGGCCGAGAGAGCCGATGTCGCAGCCGTCCTCGAGCTCGCAGAGGCGGAACTCCAGATCGCCGATCCGGTTGGTGCCGTCGCGCACGACGCTGTCGATGCGGAACTGCATTTCCTCGGTGCGGTTCGTCAGCCGCTGAAGCTCGGCCTCGATGGCATTGACGCGATCGAGCGTGCTGCCCGCAATGTTCACGCCCGCGCCGCCGGTGGTCGACAATTCGCGCTGAAGGCGCTGCAGCTCGACCGTCAGAACCGAGAGGTCCTGACGGATATCGGCCAGCGTCTCCTGCGCGAGCGCAGGCAACGGCGCGAGGATCAGCGCGGCAGCAAGGGCGAAGCGGCGCATCAGCCGGTCAGCCCGCCCGCGGCGATCACCGTGACGGCGCGGCGGTTCTTGGCGTAGCAGGCCTCTTCGGAGCAGATCTCGATGGGACGCTCCTTGCCGTAGGACACGAAGCGCAGCCGGTTGGCCGAGACGCCGCGCGAGACCAGGTATTCCATCACTGCGTTGGCGCGGCGCGCGCCGAGCGCGAGGTTGTATTCGCGGGTGCCCTGTTCGTCGGCATGGCCTTCGATCACGGCGAGGTAGTCGGAATTGGTCATCAGCCACTGCGCCTGGCCGTCGAGCGTTGCCTGGGCCGAGGCCGAGAGCGTCGACTGGTCGACGGCGAAGAGCACGCGGTCGCCGATGGTCTGGTTGAAATAGGCGGGGCTCTGGGGGTCGTTGGCGCTGCCCGGGACGATGCCGCCCGCGACGCCGGCCCCGGCCATGGGATCGGTGCCGCCTGCGCTGTCGCCGAAGCGGTCGGGGCGGGTGCAGCCGGTAGCGGCAAGCGCCGCCACGAGCGTGAGAACGGTGAAGATACGGGTCATGTCGGCTGTCCTGCTCGTTGGTTGGCGCGAGCCTATCATGGCTCGAATCGCTTGTTAATGGGCGCTCGCGCGGGTCGGGGCGGCCTCCGGAACTTTAGAGGACATTCCGGAGGGAGTGATCACTGGAGCGGGCCCCAGGACGGGTCCGAGGCGCCCTCGGGCGTCGGCACCCGGCGGAGGTTCCGGCCCGAGACATCGACCGAGTAGAGCGACGAGGTGCCGCCCGCCCCTTGGGTCTCGCGCGAGAACATGATGACGCGGCCATTCGGCGCCCAGGTCGGGCCTTCATCCAGGAAGGACGCGGTCAGGAGCCGTTCTTCGGAGCCGTCGGTGCGCATCACGCCGATATGGAAACGACCGGCATTCTGCTTGGTGAAGGCGATGAGGTCACCTCGCGGCGACCAGACCGGCGTGCCGTAGCGCCCCTCGCCGAAGCTGATCCGCTGCGCCTCGCCGCCGCTCGCGGGCATGACGTAAAGCTGCTGGCTGCCCGAGCGGTCGCTCTCGAAGACGATCTGGCTGCCGTCGGGCGAGTAGCTGGGCGCGGTCTCGATTGAGGGCGCGGAGGTCAGCTGCGAGGTCCCGCCCGAGGCGAGGTCCATGCGGAAGATGTCGGTGTTCGAGCCGTTGGTGGCCGAATAAAGGAGCGCGCGCCCGTCGCGCGAGAAGCGCGGCGCAAAACTCATCGCGCCGCCCTGGGCGGGCAAGGGCTGCGCCGAGACGCTGCCCACGTTCAGCATGTAGACGCGCGGGCTGCCGGATTCGTAGCTCGTGTAGAGCACGCGGTCGCCCGAGGGCGAGAAGCGCGGCGCCAAGACCAGCGAGGCCGAGCTCGTCAGGTACTGCACGTTGGCGCCGTCGTAATCCATGACCGCGAGGCGCTTCTGGCGGTTGTCCTTGGGGCCGGTCTCGGAGACGAAGACGACGCGGCTGTCGAAATAGCCGCCCTCGCCCGTCACCCGCGAATAGACCTGGTCGGCGACCTTGTGGCCCATCCGGCGCCAACCCTCGGCGGTGCCCGCGAACTGCATGCCCTCGCCAAGCTCGGTGCCCGCGAAGACGTCCCAGACGCGGAACTTCACGATGATCCGGCCCGAGGCATCCACGTCGACCGCGCCGGTGATCAAGGCCTGCGCGTTGATCGCCTTCCAGTCGGCGAACTGCACGGGGCTCGCGAAGCTGGTGATGCCGCTGATATGCGCATCGCGCGGGATCGCCCGGAAAAGCCCGGTGCCGGTCAGGTCGTCGCTGACCACCTGGGTGATCTGGCTCGCCCATTGCTGCCCGGCGGCGCTTTCGGCGACGAAGGACGGGATCGCGACCGGGATCGGTTCGATCACCCCCTCGGTGATGTCGATCCGAAGCGGGCCGCTTTGCGCGATGGCGGGCGTCGCAAAGAGGCCGAGCCCAAGGAGCACGACGGCGAGGCAGGTCAGTGTGGCGGTGCGGATCATGCTCATCTGGTCATCCTCGGAACGGTCACTGGGATAAAGGTTAACGCGGCTGCGGCGGCGATTGAACGGCTGCCCTGCGGATTTCCGCCGAAAGGGCTCATCAGCGGACCCGCATGCCCGAGGGATCGAAGGTCATGACGATCTCCTTCCACTGGGCAAACTTCTCGGGCGGGAGCGGGTAGCCGCCCTGCTGGCAGCGCAGGATCGCCCGGCGCGCGGCCTGGAAAGCGGTCTCGACCGCGCTGCCGGAGCCGCCGGCCGACGATATAAGGCGGATCGAGCCCGACTGCACGGTGCCGTCCTGCGACATGTCCATGCCGACCTCGACGGTCACATTGGCCGACTGGCTGCCGACATCGACGACCCAGCAGCGCTGGACCGCGACGCGGAGCGCGTCCTTCTCGCCCGCGGTCATGGGGGGCCCGACCGGCAGATCGGGCTGGGGGTTGGTGGTGCCGCCAGAGGCCAGGGCCTCGGCCACCGCGTCGGCGACGGCGTCGGCCACCGGCGCGCGCTCCGGCTCGGGTTCGGGCCGCGGTTCGGGTTC
>NZ_JBHTMU010000048.1:0-27704 GCF_042679605.1 Litorisediminicola beolgyonensis | reverse complement strand
GGACCATCGCGGTGCAGGCGGGCGGCGTCGATGTGCTTTACCCGCGCGAGACCGCCGCGCTGGCCGCGGACATGCCCGCGGCGGGCGGGCTGCGCCTGAGCGAGCAGCCGATGGGGCTTGCGCCCCAGGCCCGCCACTTCCCGCTGCGCAATCGCCTGATCTCGGGCCTCGCGCAGGCGGTCGTGGTGATCGAGGCGGCGGGGCGCTCGGGTTCGCTGATCACGGCGGATGCCGCGCTCGAACAAGGGTGCGAAGTGCTGGCCGTGCCGGGGCACCCGTTCGACGCACGGGCGGGCGGTTGCAACCGGCTGATCCGCGACGGCGCGCGGCTTGTCCGTGGCGCCGAAGACGTGCTTGAGGCGCTGGGTGCTATGCCCGTGCAACGCTCCTTGCCGCTGGAGCCACCGGCACAACCCGCGCGCGTACAGTCTCAAAGATCGGTCGATGCTGCGAAGGACCTGCGCCGGGTCGCCGCGCTCCATCGCGAGATCCTCGACCGGCTCGGACCATCGCCCATCGCCGAGGACCAGCTGATCCGCGATCTGGGACGGGGCGCGTCCGAGGTGACCTCCGTTCTGACCGAGCTCGAGATCGACGGCGCGGTCTGCCGCCAGCCCGGAGGGCTGCTGAGCCGCGCATGACACCGGGTGCGGGACGCCGTGTCGGGACAGATGTGCAGACCAGCGCCGCGCGTCGGCCTGGGTAGCGCTGCCGTGACCTGCGGACGCGTGCCGGATGCGGCGTCCGTTGGGCTCGAAGAATTTAAGAAAATTAGATAATTTTCTTAAACTACCGCCACGGGATCAGCCTGCGGGCGAAATGAAACCGCAACCGGACCGCCGGTCGCATTGACAATCTCGGCGCACTCCCCACATGGTCCGCGGCCATATTCCAAAGCACTCCCGAGGTTTCCCAAGATGCCCGTCGTTGTCGTCGAATCGCCCGCCAAGGCCAAGACAATCAACAAGTATCTGGGATCGAACTACACGGTTCTGGCCTCTTACGGCCATGTCCGCGACCTGCCGCCCAAGGACGGTTCGGTCGATCCCGAGCATGATTTCGACATGACCTGGGAGGTCGGCACCGACAGCCGCAAGCACGTCAAGGCGATCGCCGACGCGCTGAAGGACGACAACGCCCTGATCCTCGCGACCGACCCCGACCGTGAGGGCGAGGCGATCTCGTGGCACCTCAAGGAGGCGCTGACCAAGCGCAAATCCATCAAGAAGGACACCGATGTCCGCCGGGTGACCTTCAACGCCATCACAAAGCAGGCGGTGACCGAGGCGATGGCCAACCCCCGCGACATCGACGCGCCGCTTGTCGAGGCTTATCTTGCCCGCCGTGCGCTCGACTACCTCGTGGGCTTCAACCTCAGCCCGGTGCTCTGGCGGAAGCTCCCCGGCGCGCGCAGTGCCGGGCGCGTGCAATCGGTCTGCCTGCGCCTGATCGTCGAGCGCGAGATGGAGATCGAGGCGTTCCGCGCGCGGGAATACTGGTCGGTCAAGGCGCTCCTCTCGACGCCCCGCGGCCAGGAATTCGAGGCCCGGCTGACCACGCTCGCGGGCAAGAAGCTCGACCGGTACGACATCGAGAACGCCACCCAAGCCGAGATGGCGGTGCAGGCGATCCAGAGCCGCGATCTCAAGGTCGCCTCGGTCGAGGCCAAGCCCGCCTCGCGCAACCCCGCCGCGCCCTTCATGACCTCCACCCTCCAGCAGGAGGCGAGCCGCAAGTTCGGCATGGGCGCCAAGCAGTGCATGTCCGCCGCCCAGCGGCTCTACGAGGCGGGCCACATCACCTATATGCGGACCGACGGCATCGACATGGCGCCCGAGGCGGTGAGCGCCGCGCGTGACGCGATCAAGGACCGCTTCGGCCCCGAATACGTGCCGTCCTCGCCGCGCATCTACAAGAACAAGGCCAAGAACGCGCAGGAAGCGCATGAGTGCATCCGCCCGACCGACATGACCAAGGACGCGGACGCGTTGAGCCTTCGCGATGCCGACCAGAAAAAGCTCTACGACCTGATCTGGAAGCGCACGCTCGCCTGCCAGATGGAAGGCGCGCGTCTCGAGCGCACCGCCGTCGATATCTCGAGCCAGGACGGCCAGGTCGTACTGCGCGCCACGGGGCAGGTGGTGCTTTTCGACGGCTTCCTCCGCGTCTACGAGGAAGGCCGCGACGATGTGGTGGACGAGGACGACAAGCGCCTTCCGCAGATCATGGAAGGCGAGGCCGCGCAGAAAAAGGGCGTGACGCCCGAGCAGCATTTCACCCAGCCGCCGCCGCGCTACACCGAGGCGACGCTGGTCAAGAAGATGGAAGAGCTGGGGATCGGGCGTCCTTCGACCTATGCCAGCGTGATCACGACGATCCAGGACCGCGAATATGTCCGCAAGGACAAGAACCGCCTCTTCCCCGAGGACAAGGGCCGGATCGTCACGATCTTCCTGCTGAACTTCTTCAAGCGCTACGTGGAATACGATTTCACCGCCGCGCTCGAGGAAGAGCTCGACGACGTCTCGGCGGGCGAGGCCGATTACAAGGAGCTCCTGTCGAAGTTCTGGCGCGATTTCTCGGCGGCCATCGCCGAGACATCCGAGCTTCGGATCGCCGAGGTGCTCGACGTGCTCGACGACGCGCTGGCGCCGCAGCTTTATCCGCCGCGCGAAGACGGCACCGATCCGCGCACTTGCCCGCTCTGCGGCGAAGGCTCGCTGCACCTCAAGACCTCTCGATCCGGCGGGTTCGTCGGCTGCTCGCGCTATCCCGAATGCCGCTACACACGGCCCATCGGCGGCGATGCCGCGGAGCAGGGCGACCGGGTTCTGGGCGAGGACGCGGGCGACGAGATCAGCCTCCGCTCGGGCCGGTTCGGGCCGTATGTCCAGCGCGGCGAGGCGACCGAGGAGAACAAGAAGCCGCCCCGCGCGAGCCTGCCCAAGGGCTGGTCGACCGATGACATGGATCTCGACCGTGCGCTGATGCTCCTGAGCCTGCCGCGCGAGATCGGGCCGCATCCCGAGGATGGCGAGATGATCGAGGCCGGGATCGGGCGCTACGGCCCCTTCGTGAAGCATGGCCGCCTCTATGCCAATCTCAAGGAGGTGGACGAGGTCTGGGAGGTCGGGATCAACCGCGCGGTGGACCTTCTGGCCGAGAAGGCCGCCAAGCGCGGCGGCGGGCGCGGGGCGGCGCAGAAGCCGCTGCGCGAGCTGGGCGAGCACCCCGATGGCGGCGCGGTCAACGTGATGGACGGGCGCTACGGGCCTTACGTCAAATGGGAAAAGGTGAACGCGACCCTGCCCAAGGAGATGACGCCCGAGGAGATCACTCTCGAACAGGCGTTGGAACTCGTGGCCGAGAAGGCCGCCAAGAAGGGCGGCAAGAAGAAGGCCGCGGCCAAGAAGCCCGCCGCGAAGAAGACCGCCGCCAAGAAACCGGCCGCCAAGACCAGCACGGCAAAGAAGACAACCTCGGCGAAAAAATCCTCCTGAGCGTGTGTCGCGGGATTGTGCACTGCCCCTCCGGAGGGCAGCGTGCGGCCCGGAACGATCGCAGGGAGAGGAGGCGTCATGCCCGCACGGTTCTGTTTGGCTGCCTCATTGGCCGTGACATTGTCGGGATGCCTGGTGGTGCCCGTGCCGATCCCGGTCAGCGTGTCGACCGCCGGCTCGGCCGAACCCGTCACCATCACCGCCGATGACAGGGGCTCGGCATTGAACCGGTTCCGCGAGGCGCAGGGGCTCTCGGTTCTCGGGCGGGACGCCAAGCTTGATCGGGCCGCGGCGGATCTGGCGCGGGACATGGCGCAAAGCGGCGTCTTCGGACATGGCGGCAGCGCCGGCGCGACGATGGCGATCCGCGCGAAGCGCCATGGCTACGGTTTCTGCCGCCTGGCCGAAAACATCGCCAAGATCGGCGGCGGCGAGACCGGGGCGATCCAGGGATGGATCGGCTCGCCCGGGCACCGCTCCAACATGGTCCGTCGCGACATCACCGAATACGGCTACGCGAGCGCGGACGATTACCACGTGCTGATGCTGGGCCGCGACGGCTGCTGAACCTCTCGGATCGGCGGCCCCCTGCCGGTCGCGGAGCGCGGGCTGGCCCGAGCGCCCGGGACGCGCCATGTAATGGCGTCGGTCAGCCAGCGCCCCGGAGCCCCCCATGCGAACAGCGGTTCTTCTCTTAGGTCTCCTGATGACGGCGGCCTGCGCCCCTGTCGGCTCCCCGATCGTGGTGCCCGAGCCGACGGTCGGCGGCCAGACCGGTGTCGCGATCGCAGGGGACGCGAAGTTCCGCGATCCCGACGCCGGACGCACCCGCGCGGGCAGCGTCAACGCCTATCGCGCCGAGCGCGGACGCCCGCCGCTCCGCCGGAGCGCGGTGCTCGACCGGATCGCCGCGGGGCACGCCACCGACATGGCGCGCAACAGGTTCTTCAACCACACCGGCAGCGATGGCAGCAGGGTGGGGGACCGTGCCCGGAGGCAGGGCTACGCATTCTGCCAGATCAGCGAGAACCTCGCTCTGGCCGAGGGTGGCGAGGCCGCCGCGGTCCGGCTCTGGAGCACGTCCGCGGGCCATCGCCGCACGATGCTGCGCCGCGACGTGGACGAGTATGGGCTCGCACAGCGGGGCGCCTATCTCGTGCTCGTGACCGGGCGCGACGGATGTTAGCGCGAAAGCCGAGCGATCCTTGGAGCTTGCGTTGACTCTCCACATGCGCGTGGGCACAACAGCGCCAGCCAACCGCAAGGGAGAATTCGATGCAGAAGATTTACGGCTCCGCCGCCGAGGCTCTCGACGGCCTGCTGTTCGACGGGATGACGATTGCGGCGGGCGGGTTCGGCCTCTGCGGTATCCCTGAGCTGCTGATCGCGGCGATCCGCGATGCCGGCACCAAGGACCTGACCGTGGCCTCGAACAATGCCGGCGTGGACGATTTCGGCCTCGGCATCCTGCTGCAGACCAAGCAGGTCAAGAAAATGATGTCGAGCTATGTCGGCGAGAACAAGGAGTTCATGCGCCAGTATCTCGGTGGCGAGCTCGAGCTCGAGTTCAACCCGCAGGGCACGCTGGCCGAGCGCATGCGCGCAGGCGGGGCGGGCATCCCCGGCTTCTACACCAAGACCGGCGTCGGCACCCAGATCGCCGAGGGCAAGGAAGTGAAAGAGTTCGACGGCGAGGACTATATCCTCGAGCGCGGCATCTTCGCGGACCTGTCCATCGTGAAGGCCTGGAAGGCTGACGAGACCGGCAACCTGATTTTCCGCAAGACCGCCCGCAACTTCAATCCGCCCGCGGCGATGTGCGGCAAGGTCTGCGTCGTCGAGGTCGAGGAGATCGTCAAGGCGGGCGAGCTCGACGCCGACAACATCCACCTGCCGGGTGTCTATGTGCACCGCCTGATCCAGGGCGAGCACGAGAAGCGGATCGAGCAGCGCACCACGCGGCCCGCCGCGTAAACCGAAAGGCAAGGGAAAACCGGGGAGCAGGATGTCCGCCGCACGCTCACTCAGCGCCGTTCTGGATGACCGGGCCGCATTGGCCGGGTTCTCGAGGCTGTCGTTGTCGATGGTTCTGACGAACCCGCAGGCGCCGGACAACCCGATCGTCTACGTGAACGATGCGTTCGAGCGGACGACGGGCTATTCGCGGTCGTCGGTGGTGGGGCGCAACTGCCGCTTCCTGCAGGGCGAGCGCACCCGCAAGGAGGATGTCGACAAGATCCGGACCGCCGTCGAAGGCGGCCGGGACGTGACGGTCGATATCCTCAACTACCGCTCCTCGGGCGAGCCCTTCAACAACCGGCTGATCATCGCGCCGATCCTCGGCGAGGACGGGTCGCCGCTCTACTTCCTCGGCCTGCAGAAAGAGATCCGCGACGGCGAGGAAAACGAGCTGGTCGACCAGCAGTTGAACGCCCTCCGCGCTCGTGTGCGCGACGACCTGAGCCTCGTGCTCGCAACGATCTCCGAGCCCTCGCGGCACCAGAGCGTCGACGATCCGATGCACGAGGTCGAGGCGCTGCCGCGCAGGCTCGATTGCCTGCAGCTCGCCTACGAGGAAATGAAGCTCACCGACAACCAGGTGGCGCGTCACGGCATCGACCTCGGATCGCTCATTTCCCGCGTCGCGGCCAATGTGGCGAACAACGCGAGCCGTCCGGGGCTGCGCTTCAGCCTGATCGTCGACCCCTATGTCGTCGATCTCGACATCGCCGTGCGCGTGGCGCTGATCCTCAGCGAGACCCTGTCGAACGCCTTCGAGCACGCTTTCGACGGTCTCGACGAGGGCTGCGTGGAGCTGCGCGCGATGGCCCTGGCCGCGGGCGGCCTGAGGCTGCTCATCAGCGATGACGGCGTCGGCATTCCCGCCAAGATCGACTGGCCGAACCCGGCAACCATGGGGGGGCGCCTGATCGGCGCGCTTCTCGACGGGCTCGATGCAACCATCAATGTGGCGCGCGGCGCGGCCGGGACGATCGTGATGATCGACATCCCCGCCGGGCTCGACGCGTCGAAATCGAAAGGAGACTGAGCCATGGGCTGGAGCCGCGAAGAGATGGCCGCGAGAGCGGCGCAGGAGCTCGAGGATGGCACCTATGTCAATCTGGGCATCGGCATTCCGACACTGGTGCCGAACTACATCCCCGAGGGCGTGAACGTCACGCTGCAGTCGGAGAACGGCATGCTCGGCATGGGCCCGTTCCCGGTCGAGGGCACCGAGGATCCGGACCTGATCAATGCCGGCAAGCAGACCATCACCGAGCTGCCGCACACCGCCTATTTCGACAGCGCCATGAGCTTCGGGATGATCCGCGGCGGCAAGATCGCGATGGCGATCCTGGGCGCGATGGAAGTGGCCGAGAACGGCGATCTCGCGAACTGGATGATCCCCGGCAAGCTCGTCAAAGGCATGGGCGGCGCGATGGACCTCGTCGCGGGCGTCGGCCGCGTGGTGGTGGTCATGGACCACACCAACAAGCACGGCGAGTCGAAGCTCCTGAAGGAATGCACGCTGCCCCTGACCGGCACCGGGGTCGTCGACCGGATCATCACCGATCTCGGCGTCTTCGACGTGACCGAGGACGGCCTCCAGATCGTCGAGCTGGCCCCCGGCGTCACCCGCGAGGACGCCGTCGCGGCGACCGAAGCGCGGATCGCCTGATCCGAGAATTATAATCGCACCGTCCGAGCGATCGTTTTCGATCCTCGGGCGGTGCGGCAAGATCGCACGTGTCTACCGACAAGTGATTGGTCATTTCGGCACGGTCCCGTGGACCGTGCGGTATGAAAAGTTTTCATCCGTTACAGCTATTTATCCGCAGCCCGTCTACGCGCGGCGCCCGTCTCAAATCCCGAGACCATGCGCCGATCATTCCCCCTCGAAGCTGCAGAGCGCATGAACGCTCATCCCGAGCTCCTCCAGCCGCGCCCGCCCGCCGAGATCTGGCAGGTCGATGATGAAGGCGCAGCCGATGATCTCGCCGCCCAGCCGTTCGATCAGCCGGATCCCCGCTGCCGCGGTCCCGCCCGTGGCCAGAAGATCGTCGACCAGAAGCACCTTTTCGCCGGGCTCGATCGCGTCTTCGTGGATCTCCACGACCGCCTGCCCGTATTCGAGCTGGTATTCCTCCTCCAGCGTCGCGAAGGGCAGCTTGCCCTTCTTGCGGATCGGCACGAACCCCGCCGAGAGCTGGTGCGCCACCGCGCCGCCCAGGATGAAGCCCCGCGCATCGAGCGCGACGACCTTGTCGAAGCGCAGCCCGGCATAGGGATGCAGCAGCTGGTCCACCGCCATGCGGAAACCGCGGGCATTGCCGAAGAGCGTGGTCACGTCGCGGAACATGACGCCCTTTTCGGGGAAATCGGGAATGGTGCGGATATAGTCGCGGACGGTCTTCATCTGGGGCTCCTTGCGCTCAGGCAGATCAGAGCACGCGGCCCGCGACCGCGTCCAGCTTTTCGACGAGGGCCGCGTCGCGCATCGTTGGCGCAGTCATGATCGCGTGCTCGAGCGCCCGGTCGCAGCCCGCGGGGCAGGGTGTCTCGCGCGCCCCGAGCGCACCCGGCAGCGCCTTGACCAGCGCTTTGGCCGCCGAGGCGTTGGCCGTCAGCACCCGGATTACCTCGGCCACGTCCACCGCGCCGTGAGCCTCGTGCCAGCAGTCGTAATCGGTGACCATGGCGATGGGCGCGTAGCAAAGCTCGGCCTCCCGCGCGAGCCGCGCCTCGGGCATGTTGGTCATCCCGATCACGTCCGCGCCCCAATGCCCGCGATACATCTCGCTTTCCGCCAGCGTAGAGAATTGCGGCCCCTCCATCGCCAAATAAGTGCCGCGCGCATGGAGCGTGACGCCCGCAGCCTCCGCCGCCCGGGTCACCGCGCCGCGCAGCCGGTCGCAGGTCGGATGCGCCAGAGAAACATGCGCCACGCAGCCCGAGGCGAAGAAGCTCTTCGGGCGCGCCACGGTGCGGTCGATGAACTGGTCGACCAGCACGAAATCCCCCGGCGCCATCTCTTCGCGGAACGATCCGCAGGCCGAGACCGACACAAGGTCCGTCACCCCAAGCCGCTTCAGCGCATCTATATTGGCGCGGTAGGGCACGTCCGAAGGACTATGCACATGCCCGCGCCCGTGCCGGGGTAGAAAGACCACGCGCATCCCGCCGAGCCGACCGGTCAGAAGCGCGTCCGATGGCGGCCCCCAGGGCGTGTCCACCACCTGCCATTCCGCATCCTCGAGCCCGTCGATCTCGTAGACGCCCGAGCCGCCGATGATGCCGATGATGGTGTCGCCCATGATGCCCCTCCACTCGATTTGCCCCGAGACTGCCGCCCCGCGCGCCGGATGGGAAGTCTCGCGCGGCCCCATGGGCTTCTTCTTTTTCCAAATACGCAGCAGGACGCCGCCACGATGCGCAAGGCCCGGCTCAGCCGAGCCACATCGCCACGCCCTTCCAAAGAAGCACCGCCGACAGCACCCCGAGCATCGTCTCGATCAGAAGCCGGTAGCCGCGTTCCGGCAGGATGCCGGTCAGCCAACGACCGAGGAATGTGCCCGCGATCCCGACGCAGGCCAGCAGCGCGACCTGGACCCAGTCGAGCCCGTCGAGCTGGCCGATCGCCCAATAGCCCGGCACCTTCATGAGATTGCCGATGGCGAAGGCGATGGCGATGGTTCCTGCGAACTCGAGCTTCGGAAGCTTCTGCGGCAGGAGGAACGCCTGAACCGGTGGCGCGCCGGAATGGGTGATGAAGCTGGCGATCCCGGTGATCACGCCCCAGAAGACCCCCGGACCGGTGCGGGCAGGCCGGGCTTCGGATGTCTCGCGGCCGAAGATCCGCCGGGCGATGTACCAGGCGCCGATCAGCCCGGTGAAGATCAGGAGCGCGCTTTCCGGCGTGTAAGGCGTGATCAGCGTCGCGATCAGCGTGCCCGCCGCCATCGAGGGGATCAGGATGGCGAGGTTCCGTCCCGACCAGGTCTTGCGATAGAGCCAGACCCCGATCCAGTCGGTGACGATAAAGACCGGCAGAAGCGTCGCCGCCGCGGTGACGGGGTTCATGAACAGTGCCAAAAGCGGCACCGCGATCGCCGCCGCCGAGGACAATCCGCCCTTCGACAGCCCCACGATCAGCGCGGCGAGGGCGAGGAGCAGGGTCTGGTCCATGAGGTGTCTTTCCGGGCAATGCGCCTCGCGATCTAGCGCCGACCGGGGCCGCGCACAGACCGCGCGGCATGCGCCTCTTTCATGGCGGCTTTCGGTCGCACCGGGTGGCCCTTGAGCGGCCCCTGGGGTAGGGGCGGGGTTTGATATCCGACGGAGACCCGAGATGACCCGAACCCAGATGGCCCGGAAAGCCAGCCGGGGGCTCAGCGACCTGCGCCTCCTGCCGCAGGGCGGGATGACCCCGGCCACCCTCAAGACCGAGCTCTTGTCCGGCCTGACCGTGGCGCTGGCGCTTGTCCCCGAGGCGGTGGCCTTTGCCTTCGTCGCGGGTGTGCATCCGCTGGTGGGTCTCTACGCGGCCTTCCTCGTCGGTCTCATCACCGCGCTGATCGGCGGTCGGCCGGGGATGATCTCGGGCGCCACCGGCGCGCTGGCGGTGGTCATGGTCGCACTCGTCGCCGAGCACGGCGTCGAATATCTCTTTGCGACCGTGGTGTTGATGGGCGTTCTTCAGATCGCCGCGGGGCTCTTGCGCTGGGGCAAATTCATCCGGCTGGTGCCCCATCCGGTGATGCTCGGCTTCGTCAACGGGCTCGCCATCGTGATCTTCCTTGCGCAGCTCTCGCAGTTCCAGGTGCCGGGCTCGGCCGAGTTGACGGGCCATGGCGCATCCGGAGGCCGGTGGCTCCCGGCCGAGACGATGATCCCGATGCTCGCGCTCGTCGCGCTGACCATGGCGGTGATCTGGCTCCTGCCCAAGGTCACCAACATCATTCCCGCACCGCTCGCGGGCATCGGGGTGACCGCCGCGCTGGTGATCGGCTTCGGGATCGAGGTGCCGCGGGTCGGCGATCTGGCCTCGATCCAGGGCGGGCTGCCGAGCTTCCACATCCCGATGGTGCCGCTGACGCTCGAGACCTTCGAGATCATCCTGCCCTATGCGGTCATCCTTGCCGCCATCGGCCTGATCGAAAGCCTGCTGACGCTGAACCTCGTCGGCGACATGACCGGCCAGCGCGGCGGCGCGAGCCAGGAATGCATCGCGCAGGGCCTCGCCAACACCGTCACCGGGTTCTTCGGCGGCATGGGCGGCTGCGCGATGATCGGCCAGTCGATGATCAACGTGAAATCCGGCGGCCGCACCCGGATCGCCGGGATCGCCGCGGCGCTCTTTCTCCTGGCCTTCATCCTCGTGGCCGCGCCCGCGATCGAGCTGATCCCGCTCGCGGCGCTCGTCGGCGTGATGTTCATGGTGGTGATCGGCACCTTCGCGTGGAATTCACTCAGGATCCTCGCGCGCGTGCCGCTGACCGATGCCTTCGTGATCGTTCTCGTGACCGTCGTGACCGTGCTCGAGGACCTCGCGGTCGCGGTGGTCGTCGGCGTGATCGTCTCGGCGCTGGCCTATGCGTGGAACAACGCGCGACGCATCCGCGCCCGCACGCACACCACGCCCGAGGGCGCCAAGATCTACGAGATCGAAGGACCGCTCTTCTTCGGCTCCGCCGAAGGCTTCGTGGAGCTTTTCGACCCCGAGGGCGATCCGGCGCTGGTCGTCGTCGATTTCGACCAGAGCCGGGTGGTGGACCAGTCGGCGCTTCAGGCCATCGAGGCGCTTGCCGGGAAATACGAGGCGCAGGGCAAGACCGTCCAGCTGCGCCATCTGAGCCGCGACTGCCACCGTCTTCTGAAAAAGGCAGGCAATCTCGTCGTCGATGCCGATGACGACCCCGATTACGCGCTGGCCGTGGATTACGGCGTGCGCACCGGGATCATCGGCGGGCATTGAGGCGGTCTCGCCCCGGCGCCCTCAGGAGGGTGCCGGGGCGAGACCGTCAGAGCCGCGCGAGTGCCGCCACATCTGCCGCTTCCAGCGCCGGACGGGCGGCTTCGATCCGCGCGGGCTCCCAATCCCACCAGGCAAGGGCGTTGAGCGTCTCGATCTCGTCCGGGGAAAAGCGCATCCGCACCATATGCGCCGGGTTGCCGGTGACGACTGCGTAATCGGGCACCTCGCCGCGCACGACGGCACCCGCGCCGACGACCACGCCATTGCCGATCTTCGCTCCGGGCAGGACCAGCGCGTTGTAGCCCAGCCAGACGTCGTGGCCGACCACGGTGTCGCGGCTGTCCGGGGCATAGCCTTGCATGCGATCTGGATCGAACACGGCGAAGGGGTAGGTGGAGATCCCGCGCGTCGCATGGTTCGCCGCGGCGCCGATGAAGCGCACGCCATGGGCGATCTGGCAGAACTTGCCGATCACCAGCTCCTCCTCCGCGAAATCGAAGAGATAGGGCGCAAGGCGCGCGACCCAGCCGTCCTCGGGCGGCGGATCGAAATCGGAGGCATAGGTGAAATCGCCGACGCGCAATCTGGGATGATCCGCGACGCGCGCGAGATGCACGGTGCCGAGATGCGGGGTTCCGTCGGGCAGGATGATGGGATGGACGCGCGAGGCGTCGGGGAGGCCGGGCATGGGAAACTCCTTTGGAAAGTCAGGTCAGGTCTGTCTTTTCAAAGGTGCTGGTCCATGGCTCCCTCCATCGGTGAGGCCCCGTCTTTAGCATGACCGTCCCCGCAAGCGAACGCCCGGCGCCGAAACGGCGGACATGCACAGATGTTTCGCAGCGAAACATCTGTACAGTTTCCGGTCGCGGACGCGCCCGGAGCGGCTCTACCAGAGGGTCTCGCGGGCGTGGCTCGGATAGTCGCGGTCGTAGCGCTCCGCGTCGAAGCCGTCCTTCGCCTCACGCAAGAAATCGCCGGCGCTCGGCAGATCGCCGGACCGGTCGCCCGAGGTCCAGAGGGCCGAGCGCATCACCGCCTTGGCGCATTGGAAATAGACCTCGCCGACCGTAAAGACGATCACGGTCGCGGGGCGTTTGCCGTCGCGCTCGAACGAGGCGCAGACCGCCGCGTCCGCCGTGACCACCGCCCGGCCGTTCACCCGCACCACGTTCTGGCTGCCGGGCACAAGAAACATCAGGCTGGCGCGACCGTCGCGCAGGATGTTTCGCAGCGAATCGAGCCGGTTGTTTCCGCGCCAATCGGGCAGGGCGAGGGTGCGCGCATCCTCGATCCGGGCGACGGGGCCATCCTCGCCGCGCGGGCTGGCATCGGTGCCTTCAGGTCCCACCGTCGACAGGATCGCGAAGCGCGAGGCTCCGATCCAGTCGCGGTAGAGCGGCGTCAGATGGTCCGCGACCTTGTCGAGCGACGCAGGGTTCGCGGGCGGGTAGAGCGCCTCGAGCGCGGCGACATCCGTGACCGGCGTCATCAGTCGCCCGGGCGCTTGAGCGAGAATTTCTCGCGGATGACCGAGTAATCGCGGTAGCCCATGCGGGTCAGCGGGTTGAAGGTCAGCACGTCGAACACCCCATCCACAAGGCAGTCGTCGCGCATATGCACGCCCGTCACCGTGCCGATCGTCAGGAAATTGCTCTCGCCCTCGAGCTTGATGATCTGGGTCATGCGGCATTCGAGCGAGGCGGGCGCGGCCACCACGCGCGAACAGGCGATGGTCTCGCACTCGGCGCGCTCGAGCCCGGTCAGCTCGAACTCGTCGGTTTCCTTGGGCCAGGGGCCCGAGCTCTGGTTCATCATGTCGCGCAGCTCGTAGGACACGATATTGGCGCAGAAAACGCCCGTTTCGCGGATATTGGCGAGACTGTCCTTGGTGTCGCCCCGATCCTCCTTTGCGGAGGTCGACGAGAAGATCACCTGCGGCGGGGTGTAGGCGACCGCGTTGAAGAAGGAATAGGGCGCGAGGTTTTCGGAGCCATCGGCCCCGCGCGTCGAGATCCAGCCGATCGGGCGCGGGGTCACGATGGCGTTGAACGGGTTGTGCGGCAGGCCGTGGCCGTCTTCGGGGCGGTAGAACATCGCTCTCTCCTGTCAGGCGGGCATTTGCCCGGGCCGGGCGCGCGTGCTAGGCGCAGGGTCCGGCGCATAGGTAACCGAATGCGCCAGAGGTTCAAACACTTGCCCGCGATGGAGCGCCACGACCGCCCGTGTTCACCCTGAGCCGCGAAACTGACGAGGATTGGTGGGAGGTCGAGGCACTCTACGATCTCTGCTTTGCGCCGGGCCGCACGGCTTTGTCCTCCTACCGCCTGCGCGACGACGTGCCGCCGGTGCCGGAACTTTGCCTCGTGGCGCGCGACGAGGCCCGGCGACTGGGCGGCGCGATCCGCTACTGGCCAGTGCGCGTGGGCGCGGCGGAGGTGCTGCTTCTTGGGCCGGTCGCGGTGCATCCGACCGCCCAGGGCGAGGGTCTCGGCGCGGCCTTGATCCAGGGCTCGCTCGAACGCGCGCGCGGGCGCTGGTCGCGGGTTCTGCTGGTGGGAGACGCGCCCTATTACGCGCGCTTCGGCTTCGAACGCTCGGGCGAGATCGAGATGCCGCCGCCCACGAATCCCGAGCGCGTGCTCACGCTGGCGCTCGAACCGGGCGCCTGGGACGGGATCGCGGGGCTCGTCGAAAAGGCCCGTTGAACCGCGCGCGCCCGCGCCCCATGTTAAGGCTGTCAACATTGGGAGGGTAGGGCGTGACGGGAACCGATCTCGTGGCCGCGGACATTCGCACTGACATCGCCGAGCTGGCCCGGCGCCACCGCGCCGCGAGCGGCGTCGGCATCCAGATCCTGAACATCGTCGGCGGGCAGGCCGAGAACCTGCTCGAACGGCTGCCGGACCGCGTGAAGGACCGGCTGGAAGAGGCCACGACGCGCGCGCTCGAAGTCGCGCTCCGGGCCGCGGCGCAGTCGCGGAGCGTGGTCCCGGACCAGAAGGGCTGGCTCAACACCGCGCTCACCACGGCGATGGGGGCGGCGGGCGGCGCGGGCGGTTTGCCGACGGCGCTGGCAGAGCTTCCGGTCACGACAACGGTGCTTCTGCGCGCGATCCAGGGGATTGCCGCCGAGCATGGCTTCGACCCCGACGACCCGGAGGTGCAGAAGGAATGCCTCGCGGTCTTCGGCTCGGCCGGGCCGCTGGCCAGCGATGACGGCGCGGACATGGCCTTTCTGACCGCGCGGGTGACGCTGACGGGCGCGACCGTGCATGGTCTTCTGGCCCGGATCGCCCCGCGTCTCGCGACGGTGATGGGCCAGAAGCTGGCCACCCAGACCATCCCGGTGATCGGTGCGGCGGCGGGCGCGGCGACGAACTACGCCTATACGAGCTATTACCAAGAGATGGCGCGGGTGCATTTCGGCCTGAAACGGCTCGAAGCGCGGAGCGGTCTGCCGCGCGAGACACTGGTCGAGGAATTGCGCCGCGCGGTCACGGCGCGGCCGTCCCGTTAACCGTCGATTAAGGTTAAGCCGATATCACCGAGGCAGGTTCGGGGCTGAATGCCAGGACCCGCCCCGTCGGCCAGCCCCGCGTCTTGAGCAGGACCGCGCGGCCCGGGCAGATTGGGGATCGGCCGGTCTCTGGCCAGATCGACCACCGCGCAGAACGCGCGGAGCGGCGCTCGGCCCCTGCAGAAGGCAGGTTTCGTGCCGACGCCTGGAACGGCGGCACCCGGGCGGGGACATTCCTGCCCCAACCGGGTGCCGAACACCGCTTTCCCGAGCCGATTTTCCGAAAGGACGGGGCGCCTGCGCGCCCCGGCATGTCTGGCGCGCTGATCGTCCCGATCATCGCGCTGCCTCTCGCGCTCTCCGGGATATTTATCCGACAGATGAGGCCAAGGGCTCGGCGCGCAGGGTCAGACCATCATTTCCTTGGTGGCCGAGAGCGTGATCTCGGGATAGTCGCGCTCGACCCGGTCGATGTCCCATTGCAGCCGCGTCAGGTAGACCACGTCGCCATCATTGTCATGCGCGATGTGCTGCTTGTTCTTCGCGGCGAAGGCCTCGACCTTGTCGCGGGGACCGTGCACCCAGCGGGCCGAGGTGAATTGCGACGCCTCGAAGCGCACCGGCAGACCGTATTCGAGCTCGATCCGGCTGCCCAGCACCTCGAATTGCAGCTGGCCGACGACGCCGACGATAAAGCCAGAGCCGATATCGGGCTTGAAGACCTTGGCCGCGCCTTCCTCGGCAAATTGCATCAGCGCCTTCTCGAGATGCTTGGCCTTCATCGGATCGCCCGCGCGCACGCCCTGCAGAAGCTCCGGCGCGAAGGAGGGGATGCCCGTGGCCTTCAGCATCTCGCCCTCGGTCAGGGTGTCGCCGATCCGGAGCTGGCCGTGATTGGGGATGCCGATGATGTCGCCCGCCCAGGCCTCTTCGGCCAGTTCGCGGTCGGAGGCGAGGAAGAGCACCGGGTTGGTGATCGCCATCGGTTTCTTCGAGCGCACATGGGTGAGCTTCATCCCGCGCTCGAAATGCCCCGACGCGAGCCGCACGAAGGCCACGCGGTCGCGGTGCTTGGGGTCCATGTTGGCCTGGACCTTGAAGACGAAGCCCGCGACCTTGTCCTCTTCGGGGGCGATCTGGCGGGGCTCGGCCTGCTGCGGCTGCGGCTCGGGGGCGAGGCGGCCGATCCCGTCCATCAGCTCCTTCACGCCGAAGGAGTTGATCGCCGAGCCGAACCAGATCGGCGTCATGTGCCCTTCGAGCACCGATTGCCGATCGAGCGTCGGCAACAGCTCGCGGGCCATCTCGACCTCCTCGCGGAGCTGGTCGAGGAGATGCGCGGGCACGTGCTCGGCCAGCTTCGGATCGTCGAGCCCGGTCAGGCGGATGGTCTCGGCCACCTTGTTGCGATCGGCCCGGTCCATCAGCTCGAGCCGGTCGTTCAGCATGTCATAGGCGCCGACGAAATCGCGCCCCTGGCCGATGGGCCAAGAGGCGGGCGTCACGTCGATGGCGAGGTTTTCCTGGATCTCATCGATGATCTCGAAGACGTCGCGGCTCTCCCGGTCCATCTTGTTGCAGAAGGTCAGGATCGGCAGATCGCGCAACCGGCAGACCTCGAACAACTTCCGTGTCTGGCTCTCGACCCCCTTGGCGCCATCGATCACCATGATCGCGGCATCGACGGCGGTCAGGGTGCGGTAGGTGTCCTCGGAGAAATCCGAGTGGCCGGGCGTGTCGACGAGATTGAAGCGGAACTCGCGATAATCGAAGGACATGGCCGAGGCCGAGACCGAGATCCCCCGGTCCTTCTCCATCTGCATGAAATCCGACCGCGTCCGCCGCGCCTCGCCCTTGGCGCGGACCTGACCGGCCATCTGGATCGCGCCGCCGAAAAGCAGGAATTTCTCGGTCAGCGTGGTCTTGCCGGCATCCGGATGGCTGATGATCGCAAAGGTGCGACGGCGCGCGATCTCGGGCGGCAGGGCGGGGCGGTTCGAAGCGGTATCCAGCATGGCGCGGCATATAGCCGGGCGCGACGGGTCCGTCCATCGCGCGCATGCAGCTTCTTCTTTTTGGCAAATACGCGGCCCGACGCCGGCCGCGCGCGCCCAGGCCGGAGGAACCGTGCCCGAGGCCCGTTTGTTGGGTCGCAAACAGAGAAAGGATGACCCCGATGGACCGGCCGAGCATCAAGAACGAGAAGCTTTACGACGACCTGCGCGACGAGGGCATGTCGAAGGAGAAAGCCGCGCGCATCGCCAATGCGCAGGCGAACGATGGCATGAACCCGTCAGAGAAAGGCGGCAAGGCTCCGCCCTACGAAGACTGGACGAAGGACGAGCTCTACGAGCGCGCGCAGGAGATCGGCATTGACGGGCGGTCGGACATGACCAAGGACGAGCTGATCGAGGCGCTGCGCTCGCATTGATCGGCGGCGCTGCGCCGGGGCCTTTGCAAAGCGCTTGCGGGGAATCGGTCTCTCCGGCATGGTCGGGAACATTAAGTGAACATTTTGATGGAGACAGATCATGACCCTGAAAGAGATTGCAGAAGAGCTCGTCGCAGGATGCCGCAATGGCAAGGCCCGTGCCAATGTCGACCGGCTCTACTCCGAGGACGCCATTTCGGTCGAGGCGATGGATGGTCCAAGCGGCAGCCGGGTGACCGAGGGGCGCGCGGGCATCCACGGCAAGCATGAATGGTGGGAAACGGCGATGGAGGAGCACTCGACCGAAACCTCCGGGCCCTTCCTGCATGGCGACGACCGCTTCGCCGTGGTCTTTAAGGTCGATGCGACGGACAGGTCGAACGGGCAGCGCGTCCAGATGGAAGAGGTCGGCGTCTACCATGTCGCCGATGGCAAGATCGTGCGGGAAGAGTTCTTCTACACGATGGGCTAGACCTATCCGGCAGAGCTCTTGCGCAGGATCTCGGCAATGTCGGCGCGGCGCAGGAGCGCTTCCTGCACCTCGAACTCGCGATGGGCGCTGTCGGAATGGCCGGGCACGAGCTGCTTCAGCCGCTGCGTGACCTCTTTCGGCAGCACCGCGCGGGTGCGCGTGTCGACCAGCATGGATTCCGCGGCGATGCCCTCGGCGAAGATGATCTGATGGTGGTCGAAGAGCATCTGGAAGTAATCCACGAAGCCGCCCGACTGGCGCAGGATCGTCGTTCCGTTCACGAGATGCCGGGCGCGCACCAGAAGCTCGGCGCGCCCGGCACCGACGCGGTCGGAGCGCTGGTAGATGAAGAGCCGATGGTCCGGGCTCACCAGGAGGTCGTTGGCGTTGTTCAAAGCGCCCGCCCGGATCAGGATCGGTGCGAAAGCGCCGGTTGCGCGGGTGGTGCTTTGACCGATCCAGCGGATCTCCTGCGGCCCGTGATCGCGGGTCAGGACCCGGTCGCCGGGACGCAGATCCTCGACCCCGCGCTGGGCGCCCGAGGCCATGGTGATGAGTGTGCCGCGGGTGAAGGAGACGCAGGCGATCTGCGCGAATGTCCGCTGCGCCGCCTCGGTGTCGATTCCGACCAGCGCGTAATCGAGCCGCGGCTCGAGCGGCGCGAGGGGCAGCATATAGACCTCGGCGATATGGCCGTCCTCGTCGGTTTCCACCAGCACCAGCGCCTCGGTGGTCACGCCGTCGCCGGACATGAAGGTCAGCGTGCAGTCGAGATGCAGATCGGCACCCGCGCGCCCGATCTCGGTGTCCGGCGCGATGATCAGGGGCGGCTCCGCCTGGGCGATGACCGACAGGCGCGCAAGGCTCGCAACGGGCGACAGGTGATAGATATCGTCGAGCATCAGCTCGTCGGACGGTGCGATCCCGTCGCCGAGATTGGCCCCGTTGATGACGCGGAAATGGTCCGCCCGGTAGGCGGCGATACTCTGCGCCGGTCTATCGTCCAAGTGCCTGCTCACCGCGACCTTTCCGGCCCGCGACCACCGCGCACCTTTAAGCCTTCATTATAAGTCCGAATTATGAAAAGAGAATGTGTCATCAAATGGTCCCCGGCCCGGCGATTTGCCGACGGGGCGGACGCGGGAGGAACGAGATGGATCTGGGAATTCGCGGCAAGCGGGCGCTGGTCACGGCGTCGTCCAAGGGGCTCGGGCGCGGCTGCGCCGAAGCCCTGGCAGAGGCGGGGTGCAACCTTGTGCTGAACGCGCGCGGCGCCGACGCGCTGGAGGAGACAGCCGCGTCGATTCGCGACCGCTTCGGCGTCGAGGTCACCGCGGTGGCGGCCGATATCGTCTCGGAAGACGGCCGGGCCCGTGTGCTCGAGGCCGCGGGCGCGGTCGACATTCTCGTGACCAACGCGGGCGGCCCGCCGCCGGGCCTGTGGTCGGACTGGAGCCGCGAGGATTTCATCGCCGCGCTCGATGCCAACATGCTGACGCCGATTGCGCTGATGCAGGCGACGCTGCCGGGCATGATGGAGCGCGGCTGGGGACGGGTCGTCAACATCACCTCGGTGTCGGTCAAATCGCCGGTCGCCGTTCTGGGCCTGTCGAACTCGGCCCGGACGGGCCTGACGGGCTTTGTCGCGGGCACCTCGCGTCAGGTCGCGCCGCATGGGGTCGTCATCAACAACCTCCTGCCGGGAATCCACGCCACCGACCGGGCCACCTCGCTCGACAAGGGCGTGTCCGAGCAGCAGGGCGTCTCGATGGACGAGGCGCAGAAGCAGCGGGAAGCGACGATCCCGGCGCGGCGCTACGGCACGCCCGAGGAGTTCGGCCAGACCTGCGCCTTCATGTGCTCGCAATATGCGGGTTTCATGGTCGGGCAGAACGTGCTTCTCGACGGCGGCGCCACCAACGTCACGCTCTGAGCGGTGGCGCGGGGACCGGACGGGGCGGGCGGCGGCACGGGCGTGTCGCTGGCCGACCAGCTCTTCAATCCGGACAGCATCGGCGATCTGGCGCGGGAATATTCGGTTTTGCCCGGCTTCGATCCGGACCGGTTTCTGGGCGAGGTCCTGCCCGGGCTCCCCGGCACGCCGCTTTTGGCGCGGCTCGACCTGATCGCCGATGCGCTGGAGCGGCAGTTGCCGCGCGCCTTTCCGGCGATGGCCGAGGTGCTCGAGGCGGCGATGCCGCCCGAGCTCGATCCCTCCTTGAAAGACAATGACTTCGGGCGCTTCATTCATGCGGTCCCCGGCGTTCTGGCGGTGCGGCATGGTCTCGAGGATCACCGCGAACGCGCGCTCGATCTGCTGCACCGCGCGACGCGGCGCTTCTCGATGGAGTTCTACATCCGGCCATTCCTGAACCGCTGGCCGGACGAGACCTTCGCGCGGCTGGAGCGCTGGGTGGAGGACGATAAATACCACGTGCGCCGACTGGTGAGCGAGGGCACGCGGCCGCGTCTGCCTTGGGCTGCGAACATCCGGACCGATCCCGAGCGGCCCCTGCCGCTTCTCGACCGGCTCCATGCGGACGACACGCGCTACGTCACAAGATCGGTCGCTAACCATCTGAACGACATATCGAAAATCGTGCCCGGGGCTGTGACCTCGCGGCTCGTTCAGTGGGCGGCAGAGGACCGTCAGACCTCCAAGGAATTGGGGTGGATCACCCGGCACGCGCTGCGCACCGCGGTCAAGCGCGGCGAGCCCGAGGCGTTGCGACTGGTCGGCTGCGACCCGGATGTGGCGGTGGCGGCCGATCTGACCGTGGCGGCGCCGAGTGTGCGCATCGGCGCGGCGCTGGAGTTCGAGGTTGTCCTGACCGCGGAGGCCCCGGTGACGGCGATGGTGGATTACCGGATAGCATTCCATCGGCCCTCTGGCCGCGTCGCGGAAAAGGTGTTCAAGATCAAGACGCTGAAGCTCGAAGCCAAGATGGATGAGCGGGTGTCGGCACGGCATCTTCTGAAAAGAAACGCCTCGACCTTCACCTGGCACCCCGGGCCGCACCGGCTGATCCTTCAGGTCAACGGAATCGACCGGGCCGAGGCCCGGTTCGGGGTCACAGACTAGGACGTGCCCCAGCGCGCCTCCAGCGCGTCGAGCGCCGCGATGCGCTCGTCGGTCTTGGGGTGGCTCATCAGCCAGGCGGGCACCGCGCCCGCGCGCGATTGGGTCAGCGCCTCGAGCTTGCGGAACAGCGATTTCTGCGGCGCGATGCCGATCCCGGCCTTAGCGAGAAGCGCGGCGGCATAGGCGTCGGCCTCGTACTCGTCCTGCCGCGAAAGCTTGGCTGCCAGAAGCGAGGTCACGGCATTGGCGATCCAGATGCCAATCCCGGGCAGGAGCCGCCCGAGGATGCCCACCAGGAGAAGCCGGATCGCGTTCTGACCGGAGAAGTCGATCATGCGGCGCCGGGAATGGCCCAAGGCCACGTGACCGAGCTCATGGGCGATCACCGAGGCAAGTTCCTCGGCGCTGACCTCGCCCTGCTGGTATTTCCGAAAAAACCCGCGCGTGATGAAGATGCGCCCGTCCGGGGCGGCCAGACCGTTCACGGGGTCGATCTCGTAGATGTTGACGCGGATACGCTCCAGGTCGAGCGCGCTGGCCATCTTGTCGGTCAGCCGCTTGAGGCGGGGATCGGCGAGCTCGGTAGAGCGGGCGTCCAGCTCCTTGGCCGTGCGCCACGCCGAGAAGCGATAGAGCACGAATCCGTAGAGCAGCGCGAGGAGCAGGGGCGTCAGCTTGAACATGCGCCAGATATGGGGGTTCGGCGCGCACAAGAAAAGCGCCCGGCCGCTTGGACCGGGCGCTTTCGCAATCGTCAGATCAGCTTGTGCCGATCAGGCGAGCTTGGCGTCCATGGTGATCTCCGCGGTGCCGCCCTTGTAGAGCTTGGAGATCGGGCAGCCTTCCTTAGCGGCATTTGCCGCTTCGGCAAACTTGTCGGCATCCATGCCGGGGATCGAGGCGGTCACGTCGAGATGGACCTTGGTGACGGAGAAGCCGTCGCCGTCTTTCTCGAGATGCACGGTCGCCTTGGTGTCGATCGCGTCGGCGGTGGCGTCGTAATTGCCGAGAATCATCGACAGCGCCATCGAGTAGCAGGCCGCGTGTGCCGCGCCCACGAGCTCTTCGGGGTTCGAGCCGGGCTCATCCTCGAAACGCTTGTTGAAGCCGTATTGCACGTCGTCCAGCACGCCGGATTCGGTCGAGACAGAGCCGGTGCCCTGCTGCAGGTTGCCTTCCCAGTGCGCGGTTCCGAATTTCTTGATCGCCATGATGATCTCCCTTCTTGGTTGAGATATGCTTCGTTCATTTGATCAACGCGGCGCCTCCGCGAAAGTTCCATATATCGCGCGCGATATATTCTGGAATCGCTTATCTTGGGCGTGAGGGCGCGGTGCGCGTCGATGGGCTTGCGCCGGATAACCTGCGCCGCGTTCGCGCGGAGGAAAGGGAGGCGCGCGCGCTCGTGTTCAAGCGTCTGACTTAAATAGGTATTTTCATCTCGTCAGCGCGCAAGCTCGCGCATGCCGCGCTCTATTCCGTCGAGCGTCATCGGCACCATGCGGTCTTCAAAAATCTCGCGGATCATGCCGATGGACTGGGTGTAGGGCCAGTATTTCTCGGGCACCGGGTTGATCCAGAGATGGTCCGGCCATTGCGCACGAACCCGGTCCAGCCAGACGTGACCGGCTTCCTGGTTCCAATGCTCGTTCGCGCCGCCGGGGATGGCGATCTCGTAGGGCGACATCGAGGCGTCGCCGACGAAGATGCATTTGTAGTCGCTGCCATAGGTGCGCAGCACCTCGTGGGTCGGGGTCTGCTGGTCCCAGCGGCGACGGTTGTCGGTCCAGACGCCTTCGTAGAGGCAATTGTGGAAGTAATAGTGGCGCAGGTGCTTGAACTCGGTCCGCGCGGCCGAGAAGAGCTCTTCCACGACCTTCACGTGGTCGTCCATCGAACCGCCGACGTCGAGAAACAGCAGCACCTTGACCGCGTTGCGCTTCTCCGGACGGGTCTGCACGTCGAGATAGCCGTGTTCGGCGGTGGCGCGGATGGTCCCGTCGAGGTCCAGCTCGTCGGCGGCCCCGTCGCGCGCCCATTTGCGCAGGCGCTTCAGGGCGACCTTGATGTTGCGGGTGCCGATCTCGATGCTGTCGTCATAGGCGCGGAACTCGCGGCGGTCCCAGACCTTGACCGCGCGGCGGTGGCGGCTGTCCTCCTGGCCGATGCGCACGCCTTCGGGGTTGTAGCCATAGGCGCCGAAGGGCGAGGTCCCGGCGGTGCCGATCCACTTGCTGCCGCCCTGATGCCGTCCCTGCTGCTCTTTCAGGCGCTCGCGCAGGGTCTCCATCAGCTTGTCGAAGCCGCCGAGCGCCTCGATCTCGGCCTTCTCTTCGTCGGTCAGATGCTTCTCGGCCATCTTGGCGAGCCAGTCGCCGGGCAGGTTCACGGCGTCGAGAACCGCGTCGAGCGGGATCGCTTCGAGCCCCTGGAAGGACTGCGCGAAGGCGCGGTCGAAGCGGTCGATATGGCGCTCGTCCTTCACCATCGCCGCGCGGGCGAGGAAGTAGAACGCCTCGACGTCGTGACCGGCCACGCCGCGGGCCATGCCTTCGAGGAAGGTGAGGTATTCGCGCAAGCTGACCGGAACGCCGGCGCCGCGCAGGGCCTGGAAGAACGGGACGAACATGGGTCCCGGTTTACAGCAGGACCTTCTCGATGGCGATGGTCGCCAGCAGCCCGATCAGGGCGAAGAGGATGCCGTAGGCCGCGGCATATTGCGCGATGTCGGCGGCCGAGCCGTTGCGGCGGCGGGCGTTGAACCCGCCCAGGGCGGCGCCCAGAAGGGCGCCCGCGATGACGATCATTGTGCCTCAGACTCCCTTGAGGGGGTTCAGGGCCGCGATCTCGCGCAGTTTCGTGCGCACGGCCCAATCCGGGCCGAACCCGTAGCGAGCCCATCCCAGAGAGTCCAGCCGCACCTCGCGCGCTTCGGAGACGCGTCCGGTCATGTCGAGAGCCTCGGCGCGCAGGAGCATGAGCGTCGCGAGAAGGGCGGCGTTCTCGTGCCGCGCGGCGACATCGAGCTGCGGCCCGAGATACATGAGCGCACGGTCGGGGCGGTTCTGGCTGATCTCGTAGGCGGCCAGCTGGCTGCCGACATAGGCGCGATGGAGCGCGGTGCCGGGGGTCGCGGCGAAGAACGCGTCGGCCTTGAGGAACTGGCGGCGCGCTTCCTCGGGGTCTTCGCTGAGAAGGACACGCCCCATGGCGTAATGCGAGAAACCGCGGCGGTGATCCTGCCATCCCATGGCCGAGGCGACCTGCAGCGCGCGCATCGCGGCGCGGCGGCGGCGGTCGGGCGACGCGCCCGGTCCGAGCGCTTCCTGCACCGCTTCGATCCAGCGCCGGGGCGTCGTCGCAAGCGCGTGCGAGGGCAGCGACTCGCCCGCGGGGTTGATGCGGGCCAGGATCGCGGGAAGGCGCCGGGAGACCTCGGCGCGCGACATGCCCGAACGCAGCGCGGGGTCGTAGAACACGCGCATCACCAGCATGTCGTAGCCGGTCAGCACGGTATGGACGTTGTCATCGTTGAAGACCGAGTCGGGTAGGCGGTAGAGGTCGTTGAGCGGCCCCAGCGCCTGCGCCAGCTCTTCGTGCAGGCAGTCCCGCAATTCCTGCGGGGTGCTGTCCGACGGGATCACCATGGTGACGTGCTCGCGGGTGGTGAGCGTCGTCCAGCTCGGCTGGTGACGGCGCCCGAGCGCGGCATATTCCTCGAGCGAGCGGACGCTCGGCACCACGAAACAGGCGGCCTGCGGCAGGTGGCGGCGGATCGTGGCGCGCGGCACGGCCTGGATCGTGACCCGGGCCTGGTCCGATCCCGTCAGCCGGATCGGCACGCGGCCTTCGTTCTGGAGCCGGTAGATCAGCCGGTTGAGGTCGGTTCCGAGGCTTCGCGGCGCGTGGCCGATCACCCGCACGTCGATCGGACCCTCGAACCGCGTGAAGACGCTGAGCCGCCGCCCGCTTTCAAGCGAGAAGGCGAGGTCGAGCACGTCGCGCGCGAGGTCGCGGTTCGAAACCGTCGGCCGTTCGGGGCGTGGCACCGAGAACGCCTTCATCGCAGGCAGGGTGGTTTCATCCGAGATTGCGAGCCGCGTCGGCGTGTCCGGCGGCGAGGCCGGCGCACAAGCTGCGAGGGTCAACATCAGGGGCAACAGGTAACGGCGCATCACGATCTCTGATACTTGATGAAAGGGGTCAACCGTCCGATGCGGTCATAGAGCGTCCGGGCGGTGTGATTGTCGTCCTGAGTGAGCCAGTAGACCGAGCCTGCGCCGTGACGATCGGCGGCGGCATAGACCGCCTCGATCAACGCGCGACCCACGCCGGTGCCCCGCGCGCTCGGCGCCGCGAAGAGATCCTGCAGGTAGCAGACATCCTCGAGGCGCCAGGCATGGCGGTGGAACAGGTAATGGGTCAGCCCGATCAAGTGACCGTCCTGTTCCGCGACAAAGGCGCTGAAGTCGCGCGGATCGTCGCCCAGAAGACGGTCGAAGGTGCTGTCATAGACCTCGTCCGAGACGGTGCTGCCGTAGAACGCAAGGTAATCGTGCCAAAGGCCAGCCCATTCGGGCTTGTCTTCGGGGCGCAGCGGCCGGACCTCGACATTGGCGGCAGGGGGCATTGAGTAAATGTGCCTCGGTGGCTTTCAGGTGGACAAGAGATCGGTGTCTATTCTGTCGGTAGTGCGGACAGTCTAAGGCAAAAGCGGGGAATGTGGAGCAGCGATGAACATTCCGCGCGCGGGCTTCCGCTCGCCTCAGGCGTGCGCCACAAAATCTTGATCTGAGGGGGAAAACCGCGTCCTCCGGGCAACAACGCCCGGGCGAACTGCCATGCCGAGGGGCGCTTGCCCCGATGCGGACTAAGGCGCGCGAGAATCGCGTGACCCGCTCCGCCAACCGGGCGCGCGCGCGCCGCGACGGATCAGCGGCCCTGCCTGCGCGCCATGAAGGCCAGCCGCTCGAAGAGATGCACGTCCTGCTCGTTCTTCAGAAGCGCGCCATGCAGCTTGGGCAAAGCGTCGGTCCCGTCGCGCTTGAGGTCCTCGGCCGAGAGATCCTCGGCCAGGAGCAGCTTCAGCCAGTCGAGAACCTCGGAGGTCGAGGGTTTCTTCTTCAGACCCGCTTGGTCGCGGATCTCGTAGAACTGCGTCAGCGCCTCGGTCAGGAGACGCGGCTTGATGCCGGGGTGGTGGACCTCGACGATCTTGCGCAGCGTGTCGGCATCGGGGAAGCGGATATAGTGGAAGAAACAGCGGCGCAGGAAGGCGTCGGGCAGTTCCTTTTCGTTGTTCGAGGTGATGATCACGATGGGGCGATGGCGTGCCTTCACGGTCTCGCCGGTCTCGTAGACATGGAACTCCATCCGGTCGAGCTCCTGCAGGAGATCGTTCGGGAACTCGATATCCGCCTTGTCGACCTCGTCGATCAGCAGGACGACCTTCTCGTCGGCCTCGAAGGCCTGCCAGAGCTTGCCCTTGCGGATGTAGTTGGCGACGTCGTTCACGCGCTCGTCGCCGAGCTGGCTGTCGCGCAGCCGGCTGACCGCGTCATATTCGTAGAGACCCTGCTGCGCCTTGGTGGTGGATTTCACCGACCACTCGATCATCCTGAGCCCGAGCCCGGCGGCGACCTGGCGCGCGAGCTCGGTCTTGCCGGTGCCGGGCTCGCCCTTGACCAGGAGCGGGCGCTCCAGCGTGACCGCCGCATTGACCGCGAGGGTCAGATCCTCGGTGGCGACATAGTCCTTGGTGCCTTCGAATTTCATCGCGCTCCCCGCGTGTCAGCAGCCTTGGGCGACCGGCGGCCAGACGTGTGCAAACTGCCGCAAAATCGCCCAAAGGTTATGTTATTCCTTAGTGACATCCTCAAGGGCTTCCATTACATGCAGGCTCGCAGGGAAACCAGACATGCGCGGCATTTCAAACGCGCGGCTGGGCTATACAGGGGAGACGCGATGAAACCCGAGTCCTTTCTGCCGGATGATTACCGACCGGCTGAAGACGAACCGTTCATGAACGACCGCCAGCAGGAATATTTCCGCCGCAAGCTGATCATGTGGAAGAATGACCTGATGGCCGACAGCCGCGACACGATCGAAGGGCTGCAGGATTCCACCCGCAACATTCCGGACGTGACCGACCGCGCCAGCGAAGAAACCGATCGTGCGATCGAACTTCGCACCCGCGATCGCCAGCGCAAGCTCGTCAGCAAGATCGACGCCGCGCTGCGCCGCATCGAGGATGGCGAATACGGCTACTGCGAAGTGACCGGCGAGCCGATTTCGCTGAAGCGGCTCGACGCGCGTCCGATCGCGACCATGAGCCTCGAGGCGCAGGAGCGTCACGAGCGCCGCGAGCGCGTGCACCGCGACGACTGATCGTCACTTTGGGCGGAAGACCGAAAACGAAGGCGCCGGGGCGGAAGCTTCGGCGCTTTTTGCATCCCGAGGCGGGAGCCGGGCCGTTGGCCCGTCTGCGAGAGGCGCTGCCTCTCGCGCTCTCCGGGATATTTTCAGACAGATGAAAGAGGCGGGGCGGAGGATCGGGCTGGAGACCGCGCGCATCGCGGTGATCGGCGGCGGCATCGCTGGCCTGTCGGTGGCGGCGGCCTTGGCGTCGCGGGTCGCGCGCGTGCGGGTCTTCGAGCAGGCACCGGAGCTGCGCGAGGTGGGCGCCGGGCTGCAGCTCTCGCCGAACGGCATGCGGGTGATCGAGGCG